>NZ_CDRQYH010000060.1:0-22564 GCF_977039595.1 Enterobacter sp. | reverse complement strand
CAGCAAAACTAATTGTTCTACTGCTATTTAATAATTGATATAACTCATACTGCCTGTCTGTAAAATATATGCCATCTTCATCAGTTTTTTGCACTGATTTCTTAACTATAGTATCTATTTCTCTGTCTAACGGTAATGTTACTCCTTCAGATATTAGTTTTTCCGCCGCATATATCCCAATTCTATTAATTACGGCCAAACCTACAAATTTAAAATAAGGATCGTTTTTTTGAATGTTGCTATTTTGCTTATGATTTCGAAAGCATATGTTCTATATTTTTCTTTAGATGAGTGAGATAATATATCCGCAAAACGTAAAGCATGTGCGATTTTAATATCGTCTGTTTTCTCTAACTTTCTTTTTGAGAGCCAGTCAAATAATGTCTCGTCGTACAGAGTTCTTATATATTTGTATGTTTCTTTGAAGTAAGGACTTTCAAAAGCATCTTCTGCAAGGCGAGCCGCTAAATGAACATTCTTACTTGAGTGTAATTCATTCATAGGTTTCCCTCGATGGTTAGCATATCTTTAATTAACTGCTTACGAGTTGTTTCTATATTTGTAAAGGGAACTATATATATATGAAACTCATGTCCAAACAGGTTGTTGTTTTTAATTTTTCTTTGTATTGTCTTAACAGCTCGTGAGGCATGTTCTTTAACTGACTCATTTACCCACTCTCTAAATTCTTTGTTCTTCATTGATAGTATGGAGCTATCAACCGGTAATTCGAATCCGAGGAAAATGCCAAATGATAAATCAAGGTCAGGTCCGTCATTGCCTGATGGAAGCAGGATGGATTTTATTTTTTCATAACCGTCTTCCGAAACCATTTCATTTATAACATGTGTATCAATTAATCCTCTTTCATACCCCATTCCATTGGCTTTAAAATCAACAATTGAATCAAATGCCTCTCTGGCTCCCTCTAAAAGATCTGCATATAGTTTAGACTCTCCAAATATTAATTGGAAACTATCACCTGTTTCTAATAGATGCACGCCATCCGAACCTTTGATGTAGTCGTTAGAGTCTGTTTTCAGTTCCATTTTAGATAGTAATTTTGGAGCATTCAGTCCCGCTTCAAGAAAAGCATATAAAAGAAGTTCTCCTAATTCACCTTCATTTGAATTGTAACTACGAAATTTTTGTATTGCTTCAAAGAAAGGCTTAGGACTATAAGAAGGATAGTTTTTATTAAACTCCTCAATCCGTCTATTAGAGTGTACGTAGCTTATTATTAATTCCCTTAATTCCTCAACTAATTTTGAATATATGAATTGATTGCTCTCAATATTCAAAATATGTACATTTAAAGTTGATTGCTGTGGAGAAGAATCTATATGTACAGTTTTAAATAAATCCAGAAATCTTTTATGTACTCGTATTGGTAGTAACATATCCACAATACCTTCTTGTTATCATGGATAAAATTTATCATACCAACTTTTCGTTGTCGATTTCTTGCACATAGTATAGGTACTGTATTAATATACAGTCAAGAGGGGTTTAAAAGTTTCTTGCTTAAATTACATTCCTTTGATGAATACTTTTTCTTTATGGCTTTACTTATTCTATCTCATTTATTAATTTAAAGAGTTCCAGTAATTCTCATCAAACCCGCACCAACACTGACATACTGCCCCAGTAAAGTGGATTCAAAATGGCTGTTTAACATAGTTTATCCGGCTTCTCGCCAGATCCTCAGAAGGGGAGTTGATACCATTTGTGTGAAAACACATTGAACACCAGCTCGTAGCGTTGAGCCGATTATTTCAGCGGGTAGTATAGCGTAAAGAGATGTAAATCTGCCAGAGGTCACATTTTGACGAAGATAGCCGGAGGGAGCGGCCAACGCGTGGTGGTTAGGTTATGAGACAACGCTGTCGCTGCCGTGTGCGCCACGCTGCTCGCGTGGCGCTGGAACGGAAATCAGGCCAGCTGTGGCGGCAGGCAGACGCCGATGCCCCCGATACCGCAATAGCCGTACGGGTTTTTATGCAGATACTGCTGGTGATCGTCTTCCGCATAGTAGAATGGTTTCGCGGTTGTGATTTCCGTCGTTACCTCGCGCGTGTCGCCCGCTTCACGCATGGCCTGCTGGAAACGCTCAAGGCTGGCGCGCGCGGCGGCATCCTGCTCCGGCGTGAGCGGATAAATGGCCGAGCGATACTGTGTGCCGTGGTCGTTGCCCTGACGCATGCCCTGCGCCGGGTCGTGGTTCTCCCAGAAGACCTGCAGCAGCTGTTCGTAGCTGATTACCGCAGGGTCATAGACCACGCGCACCGCTTCCGCATGCCCGGTTTCGCCGGAGCAGACTTCGCGATAGGTAGGATTCGGCGTGTAACCGCCCGTATAGCCAGCCGCCGTGCTGTAAACGCCGGGGAGTTGCCAGAAGAGGCGCTCAACGCCCCAGAAACAGCCCATGGCGAACAGGGCGATTTCCATTCCCTCCGGCACGTTGGTCATGGAATGGTTATTGACGGCGTGTAAGGTCGCCACAGGCATAGGGGTGTTGCGTCCCGGTAATGCATCAGCTTGTGAAACCAGATGCTTTTTGTCGAATAAACTCACGATGGGGCCTCCCGGGGTGCGATGTTTCAGTTAAGGTTGTCACGAAGCGTTTAATTGAACACAATAAATGCGCTGAATCAGTCTAGATTTAATCATAAGAAATATTTGGGTGTTACACCCATTTTCAACCCGCGATTCGGGTTTTTGGCCACAGGCCGTATTTTGCCGCGGAGCGGCACTTCATTTGCTTCCAGGGTGGAAACAGGGATATTCAGGAGAAAACGTGACAAAAATCCGCCAGTTATGTTTAGTCAGTGTGTTGCTGACAAGCGGGATTGCCAGCGCGGCGAATGTCCGTTTGCAGGTTGAGGGGTTATCCGGGGCGCTACAAAAAAACGTGCGTGCGCAGTTGTCGACCATCCAGAGTGATGAGGTGACGCCGGACCGGCGTTTTCGCGCGCGCGTAGATGATGCGATCCGTGAAGGGCTGAAAGCGCTGGGGTATTACGAACCCACCATTGATTTTGACCTCCGTCCGCCGCCAAAGAAGGGGCGCCAGGTCCTTATTGCCCGCGTTTCGCCGGGTGAGCCGGTACTGATTGGCGGTACGAACGTCATCCTGCGCGGCGGGGCGCGTACCGACCGGGATTATCTGGACCTGCTCAGCACGCGGCCGAAAATCGGTACCGTGCTTAACCACGGTGACTACGACCATTTCAAAAAAGAGCTGACGAATGTTTCCCTGCGTAAGGGCTACTTTGACAGCCAGTTCAATAAAAGCCAGCTGGGCATTGCGCTGGAGAGACGTCAGGCCTTCTGGGATATCGACTACGACAGTGGAGAGCGCTACCGCTTTGGCGACGTGACGTTTGAAGGTTCACAAATTCGCGAAGAGTACCTGCAAAACCTCGTGCCTTTCAAAAAAGGGGATTACTACCAGTCGAGCGATCTCGGAGAGCTGAACCGACGCCTCTCCGCTACCGGCTGGTTTAACTCCGTAGTTGTCGCACCGGAATTTGAGAAGTCTCGCAAAACCAAGGTGTTGCCGCTGCATGGCGTTGTCTCGCCGCGCACCGAGAACACCATTGAGACCGGTGTTGGCTACTCGACGGTTGTCGGACCACGCGTGAAAACCTCGTGGAAAAAACCGTGGATGAACTCGTACGGCCACAGCCTGACCACCAGCCTGAGCCTCTCTGCGCCCGAGCAGCAGCTGGATTTCAGCTACAAAATGCCGCTGCTGAAAAATCCGCTTGAGCAATATTACCTTCTGCAGGGCGGTTTTAAGCGCACCGATTTAAACGACACCAAGCAGGACTCTACGACGCTTGCGGTCTCCCGCTTCTGGGATCTCTCCAGCGGCTGGCAGCGCGCCATTAACCTGCGCTGGAGCCTGGACCACTTTACCCAGGCCAACGTCACCAATACCACCATGCTGCTTTATCCGGGCGTGATGATCAGCCGCACCCGCTCGCGTGGGGGCCTGATGCCGACCTGGGGCGACTCACAGCGCTACTCGATCGATTATTCCAACTCCGCCTGGGGCTCCGACGTGGACTTCTCCGTCCTGCAGGCGCAAAACGTCTGGATCCGCACGCTGTATGACAAACACCGCTTTGTGATGCGCGGCAATCTCGGCTGGATTGAAACCGGAGACTTCGAGCGCGTTCCGCCGGATCTGCGCTTCTTCGCCGGGGGCGACCGCAGCATTCGTGGATATAAGTACAAATCGATCTCACCTGAGAACGAAAAGGGCCAGCTAACCGGTGCGTCAAAACTGGCGACGGGATCGCTGGAGTATCAGTACAACGTCAGCGGAAAGTGGTGGGGCGCCATGTTTGTTGACGGCGGTGAAGCGGTGAACGATATCCGCCGCAGCGACTTTAAAACCGGCGCGGGCGTGGGCGTACGCTGGCAGTCGCCAGTCGGACCCATCAAGCTCGACTTCGCCGTGCCTGTCGGCGACAAAGATGAACACGGATTACAGTTTTACATCGGTCTGGGGCCTGAATTATGAGTTTGTGGAAGAAAATAAGCCTCGGGGTACTGATTTTTATCGTGCTGCTGCTCGGTACGGTGGCGTTTCTGGTAGGAACGACAACCGGGCTGCATTTGCTGTTTAACGCCGCGAACCGCTGGGTGCCGGGGCTGGAGATTGGTCAGGTGACGGGCGGCTGGCGCGATCTGCGTCTGAAGAATATCCGCTACGAGCAGCCGGGCGTGGCGGTGAACGCCGGGGAGTTTCATCTCGCGGTGAAGCTGGGCTGTCTGCGTGACAGTAAGCTCTGCGTCAACGACCTGTCGCTTAAAGACGTTAACGTGGCGATAGATTCGAAAAAAATGCCGAAGTCTGCGCCGGTCGAGGAAGAGGACAGCGGCCCGCTGAATCTCTCCACGCCTTACCCGATCGCGCTCTATCGGGTGGCGCTCGATAACGTCAATATCAAAATCGACGACACCACCGTGTCCGTGATGGATTTCACCTCCGGCCTGCGCTGGCAGGAGAAAAACCTCACCCTGACGCCAACGTCCCTGCAGGGCTTATTGATCGCGCTGCCGAAAGTGGCCGACGTGGCGCAGGAAGAGATCGTCGAGCCGAAGATCCAGAACCCGCAGCCGGAAGAGAAGCCGCTGGGCGAAACGCTGAAAGACCTCTTCTCGAAGCCAGTGTTGCCGGAAATGACCGACGTTCATCTGCCGCTGAACCTAAACATTGAGGAATTCAAAGGCGAACAACTGCGTCTGACGGGCGATACCGACCTGACGGTCTATAACATGCTGCTGAAGGTCAGCAGCATTGACGGCAACATGAAGCTCGACGCGCTGGATATCGACACTAACCAGGGATCGGTGAATGCGTCAGGGACTGCCCTGCTGCGCGATAACTGGCCGGTGGACATCACGCTTAACAGTGCCCTCAACATCGATCCGCTGAAAGGCGAAAAGGTGAAGGTTAAAGTGGGTGGAGCGCTGCGCGACAAGCTGGACGTCGGGGTCAATCTCTCCGGCCCGGTGGACATGGTCCTGCGCGCGCAAACCCAGCTGGCGGAAGCCGGGCTGCCGCTCAATCTTGAGGTGGTCAGCAAGCAGCTTTCCTGGCCATTCACCGGCGAAAAGCAGTTCCAGGCCGATGACCTGAAGCTGAAGCTGAGCGGCAAGATGACCGACTACACGCTCTCGTTCCGCACCGCGGTGAAGGGACAGGGCGTGCCGCCCGCGAACATTACGCTGGATGCGAAGGGCAACGAACAGCAGGTCAACCTCGACAAGCTGACCGTCGCGGCGCTTGAAGGCAAAACCGAGCTGACCGCGCTGCTCGACTGGCAGCAGGCGATCAGCTGGCGCGGAGAGCTGAAGCTGACGGGCATTAATACCGCCAAAGAGGTGCCGGACTGGCCGTCAAAACTGGATGGCCTGATCAAAACCCGCGGCAGCCTGTACGGCGGTACGTGGCAGATGGACGTGCCGGAAATTAAGCTCACGGGGAACGTGAAGCAGAACAAGGTTAACGTTGAAGGCTCGGTGAAAGGCAACAGCTATCTGCAGTGGGTTATCCCAGGGCTGCACGTGGCGCTGGGCCGCAACACGGCGGATATCAAAGGCGAGCTGGGGGTGAAAGATCTCAATCTGGACGCCACCATCGACGCGCCGAATCTGGATAACGCCCTGCCGGGGCTTGGCGGCACGGCGAAAGGACTCGTGAAGGTGCGCGGCACGGTAGACGCGCCGCAGCTGCTGGCGGACATTACCGCCAATAACCTGCGCTGGCAGGAACTGAGCGTTGCCCGCGTTCGCGTTGAAGGGGATGTGAAATCCACCGATCAGATCGGCGGTAACCTGAACCTGCGCGTGGAGCGCATTTCTCAGCCGGACGTGAACATCAGCCTGGTCACCCTGGATGCCAAAGGGAACGAGAAGCTGCACGATCTCCAGCTGCGCGTGCAGGGCGAGCCGGTCTCCGGCCAGCTTCACCTCACCGGCAGCTTCGACCGCAAAGAGGAGCGCTGGAAAGGTACGCTGGATAACACCCGTTTCAATACGCCGGTCGGGCCGCTGGCGCTCTCGCGCTCCATCGCCCTGGACTACCGCAACGCTGAGCAGAAGATCAGCATTGGACCACACTGCTGGACCAACCCGAATGCGGAGCTGTGCGTGCCGCAGACCATCGATGCGGGCGCGGAAGGGCGGGCGCAGATCAACCTCAACCGCTTCGATCTGGCGATGCTGAAGCCGTTTATGCCGGATACAACTCAGGCGAGCGGCGTCTTCAGCGGAAAAGCCGATGTCGCCTGGGATACCACCAAAGAGGGGCTGCCGCAGGGTAGCGTCACGCTGTCCGGGCGTAACGTGAAGGTGACGCAGGAGGTCAACAACGCGCCCCTTCCAGTGGCGTTCGATACTCTGAACCTGAGTGCCGATCTGCATAACAATCGCGCACAGCTGGGGTGGACAATCCGCCTGACCAACAACGGCCAGTTGGATGGGCAGGTCCAGATTACCGATCCGCAGGGACGGCGTAATCTGGGCGGTAACGTCAACATCCGTAACTTCAACCTGGCGATGGTGAACCCGATTTTCGCCCGCGGGGAAAAAGCCGAGGGCATGCTGAACGCTAACCTGCGCCTGGCCGGCAACGCGCAAAGCCCACAGCTGTTCGGTCAGATGCGGCTTAGCGGCGTGGATATTGACGGCAACTTTATGCCGTTTGACATGCAGCCCAGCCAGATCGCGATGAACTTCAACGGCATGAGCTCGACGCTGAGCGGCTCGGTACTGACGCAGCAAGGGCAAATCAACCTGAGCGGCGACGCGGACTGGAGCCAGCTCGATAACTGGCGCGCGCGTATTGCCGCGAAAGGCAGCAAGGTGCGCATCACCGTACCGCCAATGGTACGCCTGGACGTCTCGCCTGATGTGGTCTTTGAAGCCACGCCAAGCCTCTTCACGCTTGACGGACGCGTCGACGTGCCGTGGGCGCGCATCGTGGTTCACGACGTGCCGGAAAGCGCGGTCGGCGTCTCAAGTGATGAAGTTATGCTCAATGAAAATCTGAAACCTGTCGAACAGAAGAGCGCGGGCATACCGATTAATAGTAATCTTATCGTGCACGTGGGGAATAACGTGCGGTTGAATGCGTTTGGGCTGAAGGCGAGGCTCACGGGCGACCTGAAGGTGGCGCAGGATAAACAAGGGCTTGGCCTGAACGGGCAAATTAATATTCCTGAAGGGCGTTTCCATGCGTATGGTCAGGATCTGATCGTCCGTAAAGGCGAGCTGCTATTCTCCGGTCCACCGGATCAGCCTCTGTTGAACATCGAAGCGATTCGTAACCCTGAAGCGACGGAAAACGACGTTATTGCTGGCGTACGCGTTACCGGTTCCGCCGACGAACCGAAGGCGGAGATCTTCTCTGACCCGGCGATGTCGCAGCAGGAAGCCCTCTCTTATCTGCTGCGTGGACAAGGTCTGGACAGCGGTCAGAGCGACAGCGCGGCGATGACCTCGATGTTAGTGGGTCTGGGGGTTGCACAAAGTGGGCAGGTTGTGGGTAAAATCGGCGAGACGTTCGGCGTAAGCAATCTGGCGCTGGACACCCAGGGCGTGGGTGACTCCTCGCAGGTGGTGGTCAGCGGCTATGTACTGCCGGGTCTGCAGGTAAAATATGGTGTGGGGATCTTTGACTCACTGGCAACACTCACGTTACGCTATCGCCTGATGCCTAAGCTATATCTGGAAGCAGTGTCCGGCGTAGACCAGGCACTTGATCTGCTCTATCAGTTTGAGTTTTAGCAATGCGAATATTTGTCTACGGCAGTTTACGAACCAGGCAAGGCAACAGTCACTGGATGACCAATGCCCAGCTACTGGGGAATTACGATATCGAGAACTACCAGTTGTACAGCCTGGGCCACTATCCAGGCGCGGTTCCGGGCGAAGGAACAGTACAGGGTGAAGTTTATCGTATTGATAACGCGACACTTGCCGAACTTGATGCCTTGCGCACCAGGGGCGGTGAATACGCACGCCAGTTGATCCAGACGCCGTACGGAAGCGCGTGGATGTATGTCTACCAGCGTCCGGTCGAAGGGTTAACGCGGATTGTAAGCGGTAACTGGTTAGACAGAGACCAGTACTGAAAAAAACAGCGCCACCGTGAGGTGGCGTTGTTTTTTTACGCCTCTTGCCGGGTGGCGCTACGCTTACCCGGCCTACATGTTCACTGTAGGCCCAGCTGCGCGCCCGCCACAAAAAAAGCCCCGACGTGCGGGGCCTTCATTAACAGCGGTAAGAATTACTTCTTAGCAGCGCGTTCGAAAGAGGAGATGATTTCCGCTTTCGCTGCTTCTGCGTTGTCCCAGCCGTCAACTTTAACCCACTTGCCTTTTTCGAGGTCTTTGTAGTGCTCGAAGAAGTGAGTGATCTGCGCTTTCAGCAGCTCTGGCAGGTCGTTCACATCTTTGATGTGATCGTACTCTTTGCTCAGCTTGGTGTGCGGTACCGCAACCAGCTTCGCATCTTCACCGGATTCGTCGGTCATTTTCAGCACGCCAACTGGACGGCAGCGAATGACGGAGCCTGGCTCCAGTGGGTATGGCGTTGGGACCAGCACGTCAACCGGGTCACCGTCCAGAGACAGGGTATGGTTGATGTAACCGTAGTTGCACGGATAGAACATCGCGGTAGACATGAAACGGTCTACGAACAGGGCGCCGCTCTCTTTGTCCACTTCGTATTTGATCGGATCTGCGTTAGCCGGGATTTCGATAACTACGTAGATGTCTTCTGGCAGTTCTTTACCCGCTGGGACGTTGAGTAAGCTCATGTCGGTGTCCTTTAAAATGGATGGTAAACAAGTGGCAGGTATTATAGCCAACTCGCGCTGAATGTCTCCGCCTGTTTTCGCCTTCTCTCCACGTTCTTCCCACTTTTCAGACCGATTCCATGACAGAAAAATCCATAAACTCAGCCGCATTTTTCATGGAGAAATGAAAGCGATTACAAACTTGTGATTAACGTTTTATTCACTTTTCTGAAGTGTGATGTAACGCAATTCGTTACATATTTCATGGGCTATAGTCATTCCGCAGAACATCTTTTAACCAACAATAACTCACCCTACGAGGACGTTCATATGTGGAAGCGCTTACTCCTGGTCACAGCAGTTTCGGCAGCCATGTCGTCTATGGCGATGGCCGCTCCCTTAACCGTAGGTTTTTCGCAGGTCGGCTCTGAATCTGGCTGGCGAGCGGCAGAAACCAACGTGGCGAAAAGCGAGGCTCAGAAACGCGGCATTACCCTGAAAATCGCCGATGGTCAGCAAAAACAAGAGAATCAGATCAAAGCCGTGCGCTCCTTTATCGCCCAGGGCGTGGATGCCATCTTTATTGCACCCGTCGTGGCAACCGGCTGGGAACCCGTCCTGAAGGAAGCGAAAGACGCTGAGATCCCGGTCTTCCTGCTCGACCGTTCCATCGACGTCAAAGACAAATCCCTTTATATGACAACCGTCACCGCTAACAACGTGCTTGAAGGGCAGTTGATTGGCGACTGGCTGGTGAAACAGGTCGACGGCAAGCCGTGTAACGTCGTTGAGCTGCAGGGCACCGTCGGCGCGAGCGTGGCCATCGACCGTAAAAAAGGCTTTGCTGAAGCCATCGCGAAAGCGCCAAACATCAAGATCATCCGCTCTCAGTCCGGCGACTTTACCCGTAGTAAAGGTAAAGAGGTCATGGAAAGCTTCATTAAGGCTGAAAACAACGGCAAGAATATCTGCATGGTTTACGCCCACAACGATGACATGGTAATCGGCGCGATTCAGGCAATTAAAGAAGCAGGCCTGAAGCCGGGCAAAGATATCCTCACCGGCTCTATCGACGGCGTGCCGGATATCTACAAAGCGATGATTGACGGCGAAGCCAACGCCAGCGTGGAGCTGACGCCAAACATGGCGGGCCCGGCATTCGACGCGCTGGAGAAATTCAAGAAAGACGGCACGATGCCGGAGAAAGTGACGGTTACCAAATCCACGCTCTACCTGCCTGACACGGCGAAAGAAGAGTTAGAGAAGAAGAAAAATATGGGCTACTAAGCCTGTCTGAACATGCCGGGTGGCGCTGCGCCATCCGGCTTGATGCAGGGGGAAACCATGACCACTGAACAACACCAGGAAATCCTCCGCACAGAGGGCTTGAGCAAATTCTTCCCCGGCGTAAAAGCGCTGGATAACGTTGATTTTAGCCTGCGGCGTGGGGAGATCATGGCGCTGCTGGGCGAGAATGGCGCGGGAAAATCGACGCTGATTAAATCCCTGACCGGCGTTTATCACGCCGACCGCGGCACCATCTGGCTGGAAGGCAACGCCATTTCGCCAAAAAATACCGCCCATGCCCAACAGCTGGGGATCGGGACGGTCTATCAGGAAGTGAACCTGCTGCCGAATATGTCGGTGGCGGATAATTTGTTTATTGGCCGTGAGCCGCGACGCTTTGGCCTGCTGCGCCGCAAAGAGATGGAGGCGCGGGCGACAAAGCTGATGGAATCCTACGGCTTCTCCCTCGACGTCCGCGAGCCGCTGAACCGCTTTTCCGTGGCGATGCAGCAGATCGTCGCCATTTGTCGCGCGATCGATCTCTCCGCGAAGGTACTCATCCTGGACGAACCCACCGCCAGCCTCGATACCCAGGAAGTGGAGATGCTCTTTACCCTGATGCGCCAGCTGCGCGATCAGGGCGTAAGCCTGATCTTCGTTACCCACTTCCTCGATCAGGTATATGAGGTGAGCGATCGCATTACGGTGCTGCGCAACGGCAGCTTTGTTGGCTGCCGCGAAACCCGCGAGCTGCCGCAGATCGAGCTGGTGAAAATGATGCTGGGTCGTGAGCTGGAAACCAACGCCCTCCAGCGCGCAGGGCGCACGCTGCTGAGCGAGAAACCGGTCGCCGCGTTCAGCGATTACGGCAAAAAAGGAGTGATATCGCCGTTTAACCTTGAGGTGCGGCCGGGCGAAATTGTCGGGCTGGCGGGCCTGCTAGGCTCGGGCCGAACCGAAACCGCCGAGGTGATCTTCGGGATCAAGCCCGCGGACAGCGGCAGCGCGCTGATCAAGGGCAAACCGCAAACCCTGCGATCGCCGCATCAGGCCTCCTGTCTGGGCGTCGGCTTCTGCCCGGAAGATCGGAAAACGGACGGTATCATTGCCGCAGCCTCGGTGCGGGAGAATATCATTCTGGCGCTGCAGGCCCAGCGCGGCTGGCTGCGCCCGATCCCCCGTAAAGAGCAAAATGCCATAGCCGAACGCTTTATTCGCCAGCTCGGGATCCGCACCCCGAGCGCGGAACAGCCGATCGAGTTCCTCTCCGGCGGCAACCAGCAGAAGGTGCTGCTGTCGCGCTGGCTGCTGACCAAACCGCAGTTCCTGATCCTCGACGAACCGACCCGCGGCATTGACGTGGGGGCGCACGCCGAAATTATCCGACTTATCGAAACCCTGTGTGCAGACGGTCTGGCCCTGCTCGTCATTTCGTCCGAGCTGGAGGAGCTGGTAGGTTATGCCGATCGCGTCATTATCATGCGCGATCGCAAGCAGGTGGCAGAGATCCCGCTGGATAAGCTGTCCGTTCCGGCGATCATGAATGCCATTGCGGCATAAGGAGTGAATCGTGATGTCCCGTTCGCTTTCGCAAACCGGTGAGTCAAAGCGCCGCTTCAGCTGGCCAACCGGCACGCCGCAAATCGCGGCGCTGCTGGTGGTACTGCTGGTTGACAGCCTTGTCGCACCGCATTTCTCCCAGATTATCGTGCAGGATGGTCGCCTGTTTGGCAGCCCGATAGACATCCTGAACCGTGCTGCGCCCGTGGCGCTGCTGGCCATCGGGATGACGCTGGTCATTGCCACCGGCGGGATTGATCTCTCCGTCGGTGCGGTGATGGCTATCGCCGGGGCCACTGCAGCCTCCATGACCGTGGCCGGGCATAGCCTGCCGGTGGTACTGCTGGCGGCCTTAGGCACCGGCGTGCTGGCCGGATTATGGAACGGCATTCTGGTGGCGGTGCTGAAAATTCAGCCTTTTGTCGCCACGCTTATCTTAATGGTGGCCGGGCGTGGGGTGGCGCAGCTGATTACCTCCGGCCAGATTGTCACCTTTAACTCCCCGAGCCTGGCGTGGCTTGGTAGCGGCAACCTTCTGTTCTTCCCGACGCCGGTGATTATTGCCCTGGCCACGCTCGTTGTCTTTTGGCTCTTCACCCGTAAAACGGCGCTCGGCATGTTCATTGAAGCGGTTGGGATCAACATTCGCGCCGCGCGCAACGCCGGGGTCAACACGCGGCTGATGGTGATGCTGACCTACGTGCTGAGCGGTATCTGCGCCGCCATCGCAGGGGTGATCGTCGCGGCGGATATCCGCGGAGCCGATGCCAACAACGCCGGGCTTTGGCTGGAGCTGGACGCAATCCTGGCTGTGGTCATCGGCGGCGGGTCGCTGATGGGCGGGCGCTTTAACCTGCTGCTCTCGGTGATCGGCGCGCTGATCATTCAGGGCATGAACACCGGGATCCTGCTCTCCGGTTTTCAGCCGGAACTCAACCAGGTTGTGAAAGCGGTGGTCGTACTCTGCGTGCTGATCGTCCAGTCGCCGCGCTTTGTCAGCATCATTAAGGGGATCCGTGGCCATGATAAAACGTAATTTACCGTTGATGATCACGCTGGGCGTATTTGTGCTGGGGTATCTCTACTGCCTCACCCAATTCCCCGGCTTTGCCTCGACGCGCGTGATCTGCAATATCCTGACCGATAACGCCTTTTTAGGCATCATCGCCGTCGGGATGACCTTTGTGATCCTCTCCGGCGGGATCGATCTCTCCGTCGGCTCGGTGATCGCGTTTACGGGCGTGTTCCTCGCGAAGGCGATCGGCTTCTGGGGGATCTCTCCGCTGGTGGCGTTTCCGCTGGTGCTGGCGATGGGCTGCGCGTTTGGTGCCTTTATGGGGCTGCTGATCGACGCGCTGAAAATTCCTGCCTTTATCATCACCCTCGCCGGGATGTTCTTCCTGCGCGGCGTGAGCTATCTGGTGTCGGAAGAGTCGATTCCCATTAACCATCCGGTGTACGACACGCTCTCCAGCCTGGCGTGGAAAATTCCCGGCGGCGGTCGCCTGAGCGCGATGGGGCTGCTGATGCTGGGCGTTGTGGTGATCGGCATCTTCCTCGCCCACCGTACCCGGTTTGGCAATCAGGTTTACGCCATCGGCGGTAACGCTACGTCGGCAAACCTGATGGGGATCTCGACCCGCAGCACTACCATCCGCATCTATATGCTCTCGACAGGCCTGGCGACGCTGGCGGGTATCGTCTTCTCGGTGTATACCCAGGCGGGCTATGCCCTTGCAGGCGTTGGCGTTGAGCTGGATGCGATTGCTTCTGTGGTCATCGGCGGTACGCTGCTTAGCGGCGGCGTGGGTACGGTGCTGGGGACGCTGTTCGGCGTGGCGATTCAGGGACTGATACAAACCTATATCAACTTTGACGGCACGCTCAGCTCGTGGTGGACGAAGATCGCCATCGGCATTCTGCTGTTTATTTTTATTGCCCTGCAGCGTGGCCTGACGGTGCTCTGGGAGAACCGTCAAAGCTCACCTGTTACCCGCGTAAACACATCGGTAACAGAGCGATAACACGCTGAATTTGCTTAAAGTCTAAACATTTTCCGGTAGCGGCCGATACTCTTTTTTTATGCCCAGAAATATCTCGCTACCGGAAATAATATCATGCTTAAAACGCTATCGATTCGTACCGGCTTGCTCTCTTTACTGGCCGTTATGACCCTTCTGCTGCTGATTGTCAGCGGCATTGGCATTTATGCCCTCACACAGAGTTCTTCTTCGCTGCAGCGCATTAATCACCTTCAGGGTGAGCAGATGGTGCAGCTAAATTCAGGCTATACGCTGATCCTGCGCGCCCGCAATGAAGCGGGTCAGGCCGTCCGCATGATGGAAATCGGCATGCTGGACGATGCGGCCAAAGCGGTAAAAAACATCAATCAGGAAGTTGCCCTGGCCCAGAAAACGCTGAAAGGCGTGATTGACGCCGGCGTGGCTGACGAGCAGGGGCAACATCTGCTCGACAAAGTGTCAGCCAGCCTGGCGACATATAACCAGCAGGGGATCAGCCCGATGTTGAAAACCCTGAACGACCAGAGCGCGGACGGGTATTACGATCTGCTGGAGAAGACGCTGATCCCGGTGGCAAAACAGTTTGATAACGATATGCAGGCGTTTCAGAAATGGAGCGAAGCGCGTGGTCAGGCGGAAGTAAGTGCCGTACAGTCGAGTAAAACCCGCGTGCTGATCCTGATTATCGTCGCAGCGCTGCTGACGGCGGGCATTATCGTGCTCGCGTGGCTGGTGCTGCGCCATATGCTGCTCCAGCCGCTCTCGGCCTCCATTGCTCAGCTGGAGAACGTGGCGGCGGGGGATTTAACCCATACGCTTGCCGAGCCCGCGAGTCAGGAGTTTAACCGCCTCAACGCGGTGATAGAGGAGATGCGACAGTCGCTGATGAACTCGGTAATGCGGGTACGCGATGCCAGCTCGCAAATTGACACCGGCAGCCGCGAACTGACCCTGGGAAACCGCGATCTTGCCGAGCGTACGGAATCCACCGCCACGTCGCTGGAGCAGACGGCGGCCAGCATGGAACAAATCACCGCGACGGTGAAACTCAACGCGGATAACGCCGAGCAGGCGCACCAGCTGGCGAAGTCGGTGTCCGATACGGCCGATCACGGCAGCGAAATGGTCTGCTACGTGATTGAAAAAATGCGCGATATCTCCGGCAGCTCGGCGCGCATCGCCGACATCCTGAGCGTGATCGACGGTATTGCCTTCCAGACCAATATTCTGGCGCTTAACGCCTCCGTGGAAGCGGCGCGCGCGGGCGAGCAGGGGCGTGGGTTTGCCGTCGTCGCGGGCGAAGTGCGAAACCTTGCCAGCCGCAGCGCCGACGCGGCGAAAGAGATCCGATCGCTTATCAGTGATTCGCAGACCCACGTTAACGAGGGCAGCGAGCTGGCTCAGCAGGCTGGCGAAACGATGGATGAGATCGCAACAGAAGTGCTGCGCATGACCAAACTGATGCGTGAGATTGCGACCGCGTCCCAGGAGCAAAGCCGCGGCATTGAGCAGGTGAATATTGCGGTGAATCAGATGGACGAAACCGCGCAGCAGAATGCGGCGCTGGTGCAGCAATCCTCCGCTGCGACCCGCTCCCTTGAGGAGCAGTCGCGTCAGCTTATGGAAGCGATGTCATCATTCAAAGTGACGACTCAGACCGCTGCATAATATTACTCAACCCCGGTACGTTCTGTGCCGGGGTTTTATTTCCCCCGGAATTAATTGCCGCAATATTATCGTGAATTTCACCCATTAATATTTCCAGCGAGCTGGTTAAGGCTAACGCTTTTTCCGTCGGTTCAAGATATAAACCTTTTCGGAAAAATAATGGTTCATCAAAGAGTTGATTAAAACGCTTTAAGGCCAGACTTACCGCGGGGCGTGACATCTCCAGACGCAAAGAGGCTTTTGCCATGCTACCGCAGCGGACGATTTCAATAAATACAGGGATAAGATTTAAATCAATGCCGGTATTAGCACGGGAATAATTGTTCATTGCGATTCTGCTCCACGAAATATCTGTCAAACTGTTATGGAAATAATGCAGGAGCAGTGGTGAATATTAAAGCATGTTTTTTATAAACACTTATACGGTAAAATATATAAATGACAGGGGAGCCAGAACGGCTCCCCTGAAGAGAGGTATTACGCGTCCGGGTACTCACGGATAAAACGTTCAACGTCTTCAACCATGTGGTTGTTACCGACGAAGAATGAACGGCGCTGGTGAAGACTTTCCGGCACGATATCCAGAATACGCTCTTTACCGTCGCTCGCCTTGCCGCCCGCCTGTTCGGCGAGGAATGCCATCGGGTTGCACTCGTACAGCAGACGCAGTTTCCCGTCCGGATGGCTGGCGGTGCTTGGGTAGAGGTAGATACCGCCTTTCAGCAGGTTACGGTGGAAATCCGCGACCAGAGAGCCAATATAGCGGGACGTGTAAGGGCGCTGGGTCGCTTTATCTTCTTCCTGGCAGAATTTAATGTACTTCTTCACGCCGTTCGGGAATCGGATGTAGTTGCCTTCGTTGATGGAGTAGGTGTTGCCCTTTTCCGGGAAGCGCATGCGTTCCTGGCTCAGGCAGAAAACGCCCAGTGAAGGATCGTACGTAAAGGCGTGAACCCCGCATCCGGTGGTATACACCAGCATGGTGGAGGAGCCATAAACGACGTAACCGGCAGCAACCTGATTAATGCCAGGCTGCAGGAAATCTTCTTCGGTCACCGGCGTGCCAACAGGCGTGACGCGGCGATAGATGGAGAAAATGGTACCGACAGAAACGTTAACGTCGATGTTTGAGGAACCGTCGAGCGGATCCATCAGAACAACGTATTTAGCGTGTTCACACCCTTCGAAAACAACAATTTCATCTTCTTCTTCAGAGGCGATACCCGCAACGATGTCGCGCGCGCGCAGTGCAGCTTTCAGTTTTTCATTTGCGAACAGATCGAGTTTCTGTTGAACCTCGCCCTGAACGTTCTCGGCACCGCTGGCACCCAGGATATCGACCAGACCGGCCTTGTTGATATCACGGTGGATGATCTTAGCGCCCAGCTTTATTGCCGACAGCAAAGCAGTGAGTTCACCGGTAGCATGAGAGAACTCGTGCTGCTTTTCGACAATAAATTCACCTAACGTTTTCATAACACTTTCCCTGCATCTTTGTGAGTAGAGCGATTGTATGTTCACTAAAACGACTAAAGCCCAACAATCTTAACAAATATTCAAATAGTAGCGCAGAGGTGAATCGCGCCAGCAACATACGGATTTACCTGAAATGCGTTTCACAGCCGCTAACATGTGAGTAAAATGTGCGCCACATTGAAGAAGGATAGTGACGTATGCGCATTCATATATTGGGGATTTGTGGCACTTTCATGGGCGGACTGGCAATGCTGGCGCGCTCGCTGGGCCATGAAGTGACAGGTTCGGACGCCAATGTGTATCCGCCAATGAGCACACTTCTGGAAAAACAGGGCATCTCTTTAATTCAGGGCTACGATGCCAGCCAGCTGGATCCCGAGCCGGACCTGGTGATCGTTGGTAACGCGATGACCCGCGGCAATCCGTGCGTCGAGGCGGTACTGGAACGCAATATTCCGTTCATGTCCGGCCCGCAGTGGCTGCATGACTTCGTCCTGCGCGAACGCTGGGTGGTTGCCGTTGCCGGTACTCATGGCAAAACCACGACCGCGGGCATGGCAACCTGGATCCTCGAAGCCTGCGGCTATAAGCCGGGCTTCGTGATCGGCGGCGTACCGGGTAATTTCGACGTTTCTGCGCGTCTGGGTGACAGCCCGTTCTTCGTGATCGAAGCCGACGAATACGACTGCGCGTTCTTCGACAAGCGCTCCAAGTTCGTGCATTACTGCCCGCGCACCCTGATCCTCAACAACCTTGAGTTCGACCACGCGGATATTTTTGACGATCTGAAAGCGATTCAGAAACAGTTCCACCATCTGGTGCGCATTGTTCCGGGTCAGGGGCGCATCATCCTGCCGGAGAACGATATCAACCTGAAGCAGACTCTGGCGATGGGCTGCTGGAGCGAGCAGGAGCTGGTGGGCGAGCAGGGCCACTGGCAGGCGAAGAAACTCAACGCCGATGCCTCCGAGTGGGAAGTGCTGCTCGACGGTGAAAAAGTGGGTGAGGTGAAGTGGGGCCTTGTGGGCGAGCACAACATGCACAACGGCCTGATGGCCATTGCTGCGGCGCGTCACGTCGGCGTTCTGCCTGCGGATGCAGCCAACGCGCTGGGCTCGTTTATCAATGCCCGCCGCCGTCTGGAACTGCGCGGTGAAGCCCACGGCGTTACCGTGTATGACGATTTCGCGCACCACCCAACGGCCATTCTGGCAACGCTTGCCGCCCTGCGTGGCAAGGTCGGCGGTACCGCGCGCATTCTGGCGGTGCTGGAACCGCGTTCGAATACCATGAAGATGGGCATCTGCAAAGACGATCTGGCGCCGTCGTTAGGGCGTGCCGATGAAGTCTTCCTGCTGCAGCCGCAGCATATTCCGTGGCAGGTGGCTGAAGTAGCCGATGCCTGCATTCAGCCTGCGCACTGGAGTGCGGACGTGGATGCGCTCGCGGATATGGTGGTGAAAGCCGCTCAGCCCGGCGACCATATTCTGGTGATGAGCAACGGTGGGTTCGGTGGGATCCATCAGAAGCTGCTGGACGGTCTGGCGAAGAAAGCGGAAGCGGCAGCCGACGCGTAAAAAAAAAGCCCGGTGGCGCTCGCGCTTACCGGGCCTACGCTCTTTTCTCCCTCGCCCCACAGGGGTGAGGGGAACGAATTACTCTTCGTTCTCAGACAGCTCGCGCAGATACTGGAAAATCAGGCGCGCGGACTTCGGCGGCTTATTCCCTTCTTTCTCTTTCTTCGCGTTGCGGATCAAGGAACGCAGCTGCTGGCGGTCGGCATCCGGCCACAGGTTCAGCACTTCCGGCACGGCATCATCACCCTGTTCAATCAGACGATCGCGGATCTGCTCCAGCTTATGAAACAGCGCAACCTGCTGGTTGTGGCGGTTTTTCAGCTTGTCCAGCGCCTGGCGGATCGGATCGACGTCGCGCTGACGCAGCATTTTCCCGATAAGCTGAAGCTGGCGACGACGGCCTTCTTTTTTGATTTTCTGTGCCAGTTCAATGGCATCGCGCAGATCCTGGTCGAGCGGGATCTTGTCCAGCGCGTTTTTGCCCAGCTCTACCATTTCCGCGCCAAGCTGTTTTAACTCTTCGGCGTCACGTTTAATTTCACTTTTACTGACCCAGATGATCTCATCATCTTCGTCTTCGATGTCATCACCGGGAACGTCGTCGAGCCAGTCTTCGGGCTGCTTAGTCATGTCAGGCTCCTTAAAAAAAGAGGCTAATGTTACCAGTTAAGACGCGCACTGAAAAACGGTTCTCTGTTAGACTTCAGATAACTCTCTCTTACAGTATGGCATTTGCGATGAAAGTAACCTCACAAGTTGAAGCGCAGCGTAAGATTCTTGAAGAAGCCGTCTCCACCGCGCTGATGCTTGCTTCAGAAAAATCAGATGGCGCCGAAGTGGCGGTCAGCAAAACCACCGGCATCAGCGTGAGTACCCGCTATGGTGAAGTGGAGAACGTAGAATTCAACAGCGATGGCGCGCTTGGGATCACGGTGTATCACCAGAATCGCAAAGGCAGCGCGTCATCCACCGATCTCAGCCCGGATGCCATTGCCCGTACGGTGCAGGCGGCGCTGGATATTGCCCGTTATACCTCTCCGGATCCTTACGCAGGCGTGGCGGATAAAGATCTGCTGGCGTTTGACGCGCCGGATCTCGATCTGTTCCACCCGGCGGAAGTGACCCCGGACGAAGCGATCGAGCTGGCCGCGCGCGCGGAGCAGGCTTCCCTGCAGGCGGATAAGCGCATCACCAATACCGAAGGCGGCAGCTTCAACAGCCACTACGGCATCAAAGTCTTCGGCAACAGCCACGGCATGCTGCAGGGCTACTGCTCTACCCGCCACTCGCTCTCCAGCTGCGTCATCGCCGAAGAGAACGGTGACATGGAGCGCGACTACGCCTACACCATTGGCCGCGCGCTGGGGGATTTGCAGTCTCCGGAGTGGGTGGGTAAAGAGTGCGCCGAACGCACGCTGTCTCGCCTGTCGCCGCGTAAACTCTCCACCATGAAAGCGCCGGTTATCTTTGCCAACGAAGTGGCGACCGGTCTGTTTGGCCATCTGGTGGGCGCTATCGCGGGCGGCTCCGTTTACCGTAAATCGACCTTCCTGCTCGACTCGCTGGGCAAGCAGATCCTGCCGGAATGGCTGACCATCGAAGAGCATCCGCATCTGCTGAAGGGGCTTGCCTCCACGCCGTTCGACAGCGAAGGCGTGCGCACCGAACGTCGCGATATCGTTAAAGACGGCATTCTGACCCAGTGGCTGCTGACCAACTACTCCGCGCGCAAGCTGGGGCTGAAAAGCACCGGGCACGCGGGCGGCATTCACAACTGGCGTATTGCCGGACAGGGCCTGAACTTTGAGCAGATGCTGAAAGAGATGGGCACCGGTCTGGTGGTCACCGAGCTGATGGGCCAGGGCGTAAGCGGCATCACCGGAGACTACTCGCGTGGCGCGGCGGGCTTCTGGGTGGAAAACGGCGAAATCCAGTATCCGGTGAGCGAAATTACCATCGCCGGCAACCTGAAGGACATGTGGCGCAATATCGTTACTGTCGGTAACGATATTGAAACACGCAGCAATATACAGTGTGGTTCTGTATTACTCCCGGAAATGAAAATCGCCGGACAATAGAGATAGCGTTTTGTTAATAATAAAAAAGGAAGTGAGCAATGCGTAAACATCTGTTAGCGATCGTCGCGGCTTCAACGCTGGTTCTTGGCTCTTCTGCGTTTGCTGCCGATCTTGAAGACGACATGGGCATCCTCGGGCAAAACCTGAAGGTGGTGCAGAAAACCGACAATGCGGCGGAAATGAAAGACGCGCTGACCAAAATGCGTGAAGCGGCGCTGGACGCACAAAAAGCGACGCCTCCAAAGCTGGAAAGCAAAGCGGCAGACAGTGCAGAGATGAAAGACTACCGCCACGGCTTTGACGTGCTGGTCGGCCAGATCGACGGCGCGCTGAAGCTGGCTAACGAAGGCAAAGTGAAGGAAGCCCAGGCGGCAGCCGAGCAGTTTGTGACGACCCGTAACACGTATCACAAGAAATACCGTTAACCGATCGCGCATCTGACAAACAACCAGCGGGGGCCAGCGGCCCCCGTTTTTTTTACGCGGTAATAAGTAAACCCTATCGCCATCACATTTTTGCGTCACCACGCCTGAACGTTTCGTTTCCCCGACGCGCGTTTTGCCGCTGGAATACGTGATATTCATCACGCAAATACCGTCATTAATTCAGATTCACCGCATTTATGTGGCACAGATCACTGCTGCGGCTCGCCTTTCCACTTCGAAGTGGAAAACAACTCGCTACAAACAATTCCCCCCCAACGTTAGTTTTATTCCAGAGCCATTAACGGGGTAAGACCAGTGATTAACGGAGCGGTAATGAACGACGTTGGGGAACAGGCGGAGCAAACAGAACAGCTCGCGAACACCATGCTGCAGCAGGTTTATGCCCTGCTGTCCCGGAACAACATCATCCCCAATGCGGTACAGGAGCAGATGCTCACCTCCCACGTGCGCGCCATGGCGCACCGGTCCGTGACCGGCGAGCCGCTGCCGGAGGTTGAAGCAGAGCTGTTTGACGAAATTTCACCGGATTCAATGCGGCTTGCCCGTGAAGTGGTCGCGCAGTTTGGCAACCTTCCTGATGAAGAAGCCTGGCTGCTCTCCGTTCACTTTGAAGTCGCGAAAGACAACCTTTAAGGAGCAACACATGGAACAGATTACAGTCGTGATTGGCGATCGCCTGGGTAAAGGTCAGAAAGTGGCTGCCGGTGTGGAAAAAGCAGGTGGACGCGCGGTTGTCGTACCGGGCATGGCGGCAGACATGAAGCTCGGCGACATGATGAAAGCGGAAAACGCCACCTTCGGCATCTCCTTTTGCGGCAGCGGCGGCGCGGGTGCCATCACCGCCCAGACCAAATACGGCTACAAGGCTAAATACGGCATGCGTTCCGTGGATGAGGGCGTCACCGCCATCAACGAAGGCTGCAACGTGCTGGGCTTTGGCTTTATGGATAAAGAAGAGCTGGGCGAGCGTCTGGTGCAGGCGTGGCAGAAAAAATACGGCGCATAAGCATGAAAGAACAGTTCACAACCACGGTGAGAGTGAAGGGGAAGGGCGACGCCAAAGCGCGCGCCTTTGCCGACGCCCTCAACCACGTTCAGGCTGCGGTGATGAAAGCCTCACCGCATATCTTACTGC
>NZ_CDRQYH010000059.1:0-22995 GCF_977039595.1 Enterobacter sp. | reverse complement strand
TTGCCTGGCGGCTTTAGCGCGGTGGTCCCACCTGACCCCATGCCGAACTCAGAAGTGAAACGCCGTAGCGCCGATGGTAGTGTGGGGTCTCCCCATGTGAGAGTAGGGAACTGCCAGGCATCAAATTAAGTAGTAAGCCGGTGCATTAATCCGGTGGTTACAAGCAGTCTTCGGTGGAGCGGTAGTTCAGTCGGTTAGAATACCTGCCTGTCACGCAGGGGGTCGCGGGTTCGAGTCCCGTCCGTTCCGCCACTTATTAAAAGCCCTGAGCGTCAGCTCAGGGCTTTTTTCTTATCTGATATTTAATTATTGCGAAATCAGCAAAAATCCTCTGCGTTTTACGATCTTTTTCTCCATAAAACCGCCAGCGATAATCGTCCTCAGTTTACGAACATAACCATTGAGGAATAGTATGACTCTCCCTGCATTTGGTCTGGGCACCTTCCGCCTGAAAGACGACGTAGTTATCGCATCAGTTAAAACCGCTCTTGAACTTGGCTATCGCGCAATTGATACGGCACAGATCTATGAAAACGAAGCTGCCGTTGGACAAGCTCTCGAAGAGAGTGGTGTACCGCGTAATGAGCTGTTCATTACCACGAAAATCTGGATTGAGAATCTCAGCAAAGACACGCTGATCCCAAGCCTGAAAGAGAGCCTGAAAAAACTGCGTACTGACTACGTGGATTTGACGCTGATCCACTGGCCATCGCCGAACGATGCCGTCTCCGTGGAAGATTTCATGCAGGCGCTGCTGGAAGCGAAAAAGCAGGGATTAACCCGCGAAATTGGGATCTCCAACTTCACGATCCCGCTGATGGAAAAAGCTATTGCTGCTGTTGGCGCAGAAAATATTGCGACCAACCAGATTGAGCTGTCTCCGTACCTGCAAAATCGTAAAGTCGTGGACTGGGCAAAACAGCACGGGATCCATATCACCTCATACATGACGCTGGCCTACGGTAAGGCGCTGAAAGATGAAGTGATTACGCGTATCGCTGAGAAACATAACGCGACTGCCGCGCAGGTCATTCTGGCATGGGCAATGGGTGAAGGTTATGCCGTGATCCCATCATCAACTAAGCGTGAAAACCTGGCCAGCAACCTGTTAGCAATGGATCTTCATCTGGATGCTGACGATAAAAAAGCGATTGCCGCGCTGGAGTGCAACGATCGTCTGGTCAGCCCGGAAGGTTTAGCTCCTGACTGGGATTAAGTTTGACCCGCCCTCTGTAACCTGAACCCTCACACAGCTCCTCCGGGAGCTGTTTTTATATGTTCACTCAGAAAATCAATAAAGGCACGAATGCGCGTACTTACCGCTCTGTCACTGTAATACACTGCGCTAAAAGGCATTTCGACCGGCAAGCGTTTATCGGCCATCAATTCCACCAGCTCACCCCGGGCAATCTCCTTATCAATCATATAATCTGACAAGCAGGCGATACCATTGCCTTCAAGGCACAGCTGCTTCAGCGTTTCCCCGCTGTTAGACGACAATCCGCTGGTAATTTCATGAAGTTGACCATCATGACAGGCGACAGGCCAGGTGTTCAGCGATACCGGCTCCGTAAAGCCTAGGCACAGATGTTGCTTCAGTTCTTCAACCGTCTCCGGTTTACCATGTTCAGCAATATACTGTGGCGACGCGATAATTTTACGGTAGCTGGCAAACAGAGGGCGGGCACGCAAGCTTGAATCGGTCAGCGTTCCCGCCCGAATAGCCACATCCACTTTACGCTCGATGAGGTTAATAAACGTCTCTGAGGAGACGAGAGAAAGCGTCATCTCCGGATAGCGTTCGCGGAAAGGTTTGATCAGCGGCATCAGAAAGTGAAGCACTACCGGCGTGGCTGCATCAATGCGCAGCAATCCGCGCGGCGTGCTGCGGGTCTCCATTATCTCGGTCTCCGCTGCGGCCATCTCCTGCAGTACCGACTGCACGCGGCGAAAATAACGCTCTCCTTCTTCCGTCAGGCTCAGCTGTCGCGTCGTTCGGTTGAGCAAACTCACTCCAAGCTTCATCTCCAGTTTTTTTACCGAACGGCTGATGGCTGAGTTAGCCTGTCCCAGCTGTTCGGCCGCGCGGCTAAAGCTGCCGCTTTCAACGACGGCGACAAAGATTGTCAGCTCTTCCGATGTAGCTTTCATTGTTGCACCACCTGCAAAATTCTATTGAGATTTTGACCATTTTTGTTATTTAAGCACTGACGCATACTGCCTGTCATCTTAATCCTGATGATACGGAGTATTTTATGCCACTGGCGCTACTTGCCCTGACGATCAGTGCCTTTGCAATTGGCACGACCGAATTTGTTATCGTGGGACTGGTTCCCACTATTGCTAACCAGCTTGCGATCTCGTTACCCTCTGCCGGGCTGTTGGTGTCTATCTACGCTCTGGGCGTCGCCGTCGGAGCACCAGTGCTGACGGCACTGACCGGGCGTTTTCCGCGTAAGCAGCTGTTAGTCGCGCTGATGGTGCTGTTCACCGCCGGCAACATTCTGGCCTGGCAGGCACCGGACTACACCACGCTGGTGATTGCCCGTCTGTTGACCGGCCTTGCGCACGGGGTGTTCTTCTCGATTGGTTCCACTATTGCAACCAGCCTGGTACCCAAAGAGAAAGCGGCCTCCGCCATTGCGATCATGTTTGGTGGACTGACCGTTGCACTCGTTACGGGCGTACCGCTGGGAACGTTCATCGGACAACACTTCGGCTGGCGTGAAACGTTCCTGGCCGTCTCCTTACTGGGGGTCATCGCCCTGGTGACCAGCCTGCTGCTGGTGCCGTCGAATATTCCAGGCCGGGCGAGCGCCAGCCTGCGCGATCAGCTGAAGGTGCTTACGCATCCGCGTTTGCTGATCATCTACGCGGTAACTGCATTGGGTTATGGCGGCGTATTCACCGCTTTCACCTTCCTGGCGCCGATGATGCAGGATCTGGCTGGCTTCTCCCCCAATGCCGTAAGCTGGATTTTGCTGGGATACGGTATTTCCGTTGCCATTGGCAATATCTGGGGCGGCAAGCTTGCGGATAAGCATGGCGCGGTACCTGCGCTGAAATTTATCTTCGCCGCGCTGGTCACGGTTCTTGTCATGGGGATCTTCGCCTTTGGCAACGTGCCCGGGCTTCAGGTCTACGTTGTACAGAAAGCCGAGCTTTATACGCCTAATGCAGTGGATGTGGCTTCTGGCCTGAATATTGCCGCTTTCAATATTGGTATTGCGCTGGGCTCCATCGTTGGTGGGCAAACCGTCGAACACTTCGGATTAACCCAGACCCCGTGGATTGGAGCGGTGATTGTCCTGGTGGCCTTCCTGCTGATTGGCCTGAGTGGGCGCCTTGATAAACCTGCTCGCGTCGCGCTGGGTTAATATAAGTAAGCGCTTGCTTACAAAACTGGAAAGCGGTTTCTCAGAAATTGCGTTGAAAGTATGACCTAAAGTCCCTATAACATTAGAACCAGTCCGTTTTCCGGGCTGGTTCATGTTACAGAGGCTGTTTCCAAAAGTGCGAAAAAATACCTATGCCATGCGTTATGTTGCCGGAATGCCCGCGGAGAGGATCTTGCCTCCGGGGTCATTTGCGAGCATAAGCCAGGCATTACCCGCCGGTACACCGTTAAGTAGCGATGAGAAAATCCGCGTACTGGTGTGGAATATCTTTAAGCAGCAGCGTGCCGAATGGTTATCGGTACTCAAGAATTTTGGAAAAGATGCCCACCTGGTTCTGCTCCAGGAGGCGCAAACCACCCCGGAGCTGGTACGGTTTGCCACCACGAACTATCTTGCCGCCGACCAGGTGCCTGCGTTTGTTCTGCCGCAACATCCCTCAGGCGTGATGACGCTTTCTGCAGCACATCCGGTCTATTGCTGTCCGCTGCGCGAACGCGAGCCTATCCTGCGTCTGGCGAAATCGGCGCTGGTGACGGTCTATCCGCTGCCGGATACCAGAATGCTGATGGTTGTGAATATCCATGCGGTAAATTTCAGCCTGGGCGTGGATGTCTACAGTAAGCAGTTACTTCCCATTGGCGATCAGATAGCGCATCACAGCGGGCCCATCATTATGGCCGGCGATTTCAATGCCTGGAGCCGTCCGCGCATGAATGCGCTCTATCGCTTCGCGCGCGAAATGTCGCTGCGTGAAGTTCGTTTTAGCGACGACCAGCGCAAAAAAGCCTTTGGTCGTCCTCTCGATTTCGTCTTCTATCGTGGTTTGAGCGTGCACGATGCCTCTGTTCTGGTGACGCGCGCCTCGGATCATAACCCTCTACTAGTCGAATTCAGTCCCGGCAAACCTGATAAATAATGGTGTGTCAGGTCTGCCGTGGGGCAGGCCTGCGCGGGTGCTGCCCTTTAATTTTCACTCACAAAGGACAGTACGATGACAACAACACACTCCCATCATGACAACGTAGAAAGACAGTTTGGTTCTCAGGCAAGTGCCTATCTGAGCAGCGCCGTTCACGCTTCCGGTCGCGATCTGGTGCGTCTCGGTGAGCGCCTGTCGGCATTTCCGCAGGCGCACGTGCTGGATTTAGGCTGCGGGGCAGGGCATGCCAGCTTTACGGCTGCGCAGCAGGTGGCGCACGTTACCGCGTATGACTTATCCAGCCAGATGCTGGACGTTGTTGCCGAGGCGGCGAAAGCGAAGGGGCTGAACAACATCAATACGCGCCAGGGCTATGCCGAATCCTTACCGTTTGATGATGCGTCGTTTGAGGTGGTTATCAGCCGTTATTCCGCGCACCACTGGCATGATGTCGGCCAGGCATTACGCGAGGTCAAACGCGTTCTGAAGCCGGGCGGAACATTCATCATTATGGATGTGATGTCACCTGGACATCCGGTGCGCAATATCTGGCTGCAAACGGTAGAAGCGCTGCGCGATACTTCGCACGTGCAAAATTACTCCAGCGGAGAGTGGTTGTCGCTTATAACTGAAGCGGGGCTGATCGCGCGCGCGTTGATTACCGATCGCTTACCGCTGGAGTTCAGTTCCTGGATCGCTCGTATGCGCACTCCGGAATCATTAAGCCAGGCGATCAGGCTGTATCAGGAGAGTGCATCCGCGGAGGTAAAGGCGTACTTTGAACTGCAGAACGATGGTTCATTCACCAGCGATACCATCATGGCTGAAGCGCAAAAAGCGGGATAAACAAAAAAGGCACCGAGGGGAATCGGTGCCTTTTTATCTTTCGATCGTGCTATCAGGAGTCTGGCGTAGCGCTGTTCTTCACAAAAAGCGTCAGCTGGTCGCCAGGTTTAAGATTGTCAGTATCATTGTTCCAACGCATCACATCCTTGATGTTTACGCCGTGTCGTTTTGCGATACTGGACAGTGAATCGCCCTTGCGCACGCGATAGGTAATACTATCGCTGTTGCTGGCGAGACGCTGCGCGCTGCTACCTGCACCTACCGTCAGAGTCTGACCCACTTTCAGGCCGGAGCTGCGCAGATTATTCCACTGCTGCAGATCTTTCGCATTCACGCCAAGACGTGACGCAATGCCCGAAAGCGTATCACCTGAACGAACCTTATAGCTACGGGTGTTGACTGATGAAGCATCCGCGATCAGCGTTGACTGAACGGCGGCGATTTCACCAGAAGCTAAAGACTCACGTAACTGGTCAGCATGTTTCTGCGGAACCATTACATACTGCGGGCCACTTGCCCCCAGGGTTGAGCCTTTAACGCCAGCATTAAAGGTTTTCAATTTACTTACCGACATACCCGTCATATCAGCAACCTGTTTAATATCAACTGGATTGCTGAGGCGAACACGCGCCAGTGCACGACTTTCGTCTGGTGTTGGCAGTTGTACACCGTAACGCTTGCTGTTCTTGAGAATATCGCTCAAAGCCAGCATTTTCGGTACGTAAATCTTTGTTTCCTGTGGCAGTGAGAGCGACCAAAAATCGGTGGATTTACCCCGTGCTTTATTCGCTTTCATTGCCTTCAGTACACGACCTTCGCCACTATTATACGCTGCGACCGTTAACAGCCAGTCGCCGTCAAACATCTTGTTCAGACGTTGCATCATGTCGAGAGCGGCTGTCGTTGAAGCGACAACATCACGACGCGCATCATAGTTGCGGGTCTGTTTCAGACCATAGTTTCGCCCTGTGCTCGGAATGATCTGCCAAATGCCTGCGGCATTGGCGCCAGACGTTGCGTGTGGGTCAAAAGCGCTCTCCACTATGGGTAGGAGTACCAGCTCCATAGGCATGTTACGTTTCTTAACTTGCCCGGCTATCCAGTACATATACGGCTCTGCCCGTAACGTTACATCGTGGAGATAGCTCTTATTTCTTAAATACTTCTGTTTCTGTTCGCGAATCCGGGTATTTTCCGGAATTCCCATCTTTAGCTCGTCGCCAATAGAGGTCCACAAGTCTTGATCCTGCGCGAAAGATGTTCCATCGTCCATCCAGCGCGCCGAACTTGCAAACTTCCCTGCTTCCCCTTGACCAGCTGCAGAAAGGCTCTGTGCGTGCTGTTGTACGTTGCTGCCATTCTGTGACTGGCAACCTACAAGCAGGACAGAGGCGAGTAATATCGCTTTTGCCTTCATGTGTGTGTCAATAGTTGCTTAAAAGACGAGCGATGATAACGGCGAAATTTTGAAAAGGCAACCCGCAATTATCTGAAGTTATCTTTCTTTGACCTTAACCATGCAAATCGCTGTTCTGGTTGTTGCAAATTTGTTTCTTGGTTAATTTTATTAATTAAATCAGTATCATCTGTTCGTAAAAATAAATTAATTTGGCGCTCGTTTTTCAGAATTACGGGGAGTGTTTTTTGGTTTTTTGCACGTAACTCCTTCACTTTGTGATAATAATCCTGAATCGCCCGATCCTCAGGCAACAGGCAGACGGCAAATTTCATATTTCCTAATGTATACTCATGAGCGCAACAAATAACGGTGTCATCGGGCAATGCGTTAATCTTCTGTAAAGACTGGTACATTTGCGCTGGCGTACCTTCAAACAATCTTCCGCAGCCTCCGGAGAACAGGGTGTCGCCGCAAAAAAGATAAGGCTTACTGTAGAAACACAGATGTCCCAAAGTGTGACCCGGTGTAGCAAATACGGAAAACTCCCACTCACGTATGAGGATATTTTCGCCTTCTTCGACTACATGCGTGACTCCCTTATCTTGTGCTTCTGCCGGTCCGTAAACCACAAGATGCGGAAAATGAGCGCGCAGTTCAGGCACGCCGCCAGTGTGATCGTTATGATGATGCGTCAACAGAATGGCTTCTGGCTGCCAGTCGTTCTCTTTTATTGCGCGCAGAACAGGGGCCGATTCTCCGGGATCGACAATGACGCATCGACAATCGTCGTCAACCAAAACCCAGATGTAACTGTCCTGAAACGCTGGAATACTGTTAAGATTCATACATTACCTCTTATAGCGTGGCGGGGGTTTTGATGAAACCGGCAAGGATACCTCAGACTGTCGCAGCACCGGAACGTTGGGCGGAATTGCCCTGGGGTGAATATTATCGCGAAGCGTTAGAACAACAGCTGAAGCCCTGGCTCGCGAAAATGTATGGCTTTCACCTGCTTAAGATTGGCAATCTCAGCGCGGAAATCAATACCGAAAGCTGCGCTATCTCGCATCAGGTCAACGTCTCTCTCGGCGGATCGCCGGTTCAGGTAAAAGCAGATCCGTTGCATCTGCCATTTGCGGAAAAATCCGTTGATGCGTGTTTACTCGCTCACACGCTGCCCTGGTGCAGCGATCCGCATCGTCTGCTTCGTGAAGCCGATCGCGTGCTTATTGATGACGGCTGGCTGGTACTTAGCGGATTCAATCCGTTAAGCCTGATGGGGCTGCGTAAGCTGGTGCCGGTGCTACGCAGGAATCCACCTTACAACAGCCGGATGTTCACCATGATGCGCCAGCTCGACTGGCTTTCACTGCTGAACTTTGAAGTGCTCTGCTACGGTGGTTTTCAGGTGCTGCCCTGGGCGCGTCAGGGTGGCGTGGTGCTGAGCACCCATCTCCCCGCCCTGGGCTGTTTGCAGTTTATCGTCGCGCGTAAGCGAACCATTCCGCTTACGCTTAACCCCATGAAGCAGAGCAAATCGAAAACGCCCATCCGCCAGACCGTCGGCGCGACGCGGCAGTACAAAAAAACCGATTAGACGTCGGGCTGATAGCCTGCATCTTCATGTGCAGGATTGGATGCCGCAGCACGCGCCAGTTCGTCGCAGCGTTCGTTTTCCGGGTGGCCTGCGTGGCCTTTAACCCACTCCCATTTAATCTGGTGCTGACCCAGCGCAGCATCAAGACGTTTCCAGAGATCGACGTTCTTGACCGGTTTTTTATCGGCGGTTTTCCAGCCGCGTTTTTTCCAGTTATGGATCCATTGGGTGATCCCCTGACGCACGTACTGACTGTCGGTACTTAACACCACGTCACAATGTTCTTTTAATGCCTCCAGCGCCACGATGGCCGCCATCAACTCCATCCGGTTGTTGGTGGTCAGAAAATAGCCTTCACTAAAGGTTTTTTCATGCTGGCGATAGCGCATAATCGCGCCGTAGCCGCCGGGCCCTGGGTTACCGAGACAAGATCCATCGGTGAAAATTTCTACCTGTTTACGCATCTCTGGTAGACTTCCTGTATTCGAAACGTTCAGTTAAACGATAAGTCTGACATAAATGACCGCTATGAGCACTGCAATTACTCGCCAGATCGTCCTCGATACCGAAACCACCGGTATGAACCAGATCGGCGCGCACTACGAAGGGCATAAGATCATCGAGATCGGCGCCGTTGAAGTGGTGAACCGTCGTCTAACGGGGAACAACTTCCACGTTTACCTCAAGCCCGATCGGCTGGTGGACCCCGAAGCGTTCGGCGTTCACGGGATTGCCGATGAGTTCTTGCTGGATAAGCCGACGTTTGCGGATGTGGCTGACGAGTTCCTGGAATACATCAAGGGCGCTGAGCTTGTCATCCATAACGCCTCGTTCGATATCGGCTTTATGGACTATGAATTCAGCAAGCTTAATCGTGATATCCCGAAGACGAACACCTTCTGTAAGGTAACAGACAGTCTGGCGCTGGCAAGGAAGATGTTCCCCGGCAAGCGTAACAGCCTGGATGCACTCTGCTCACGCTACGAGATAGACAATACCAAGCGAACGCTCCACGGGGCGTTGCTCGATGCCCAGATCCTGGCCGATGTCTATCTGACGATGACCGGCGGGCAGACGTCAATGAAGTTCAGTATGGAAAATGAGTCGCAGCAGACGCAGGGCGAAGCGGGCATTCAGCGTGTTGTTCGTCAGGCCAGTCGGTTGCGGGTTGTTTTAGCCAGTGATGAAGAGCTGCTTAACCACGAATCCCGTCTTGATCTGGTGCAGAAGAAGGGCGGCAGCTGTCTGTGGCGTGCCTGAAAAAGCGCCGGAATGCCTGTAAAATCATCGGTTGGGCGATTTTTGCAGCAAACGATTCAAAACGCGAGAAAAAGCGTTGACGAGATCGGAGGCGCACCGTAATATGCGCCTCGTTCCCCAAACGGGAACAGTGGAGCGGTAGTTCAGTCGGTTAGAATACCTGCCTGTCACGCAGGGGGTCGCGGGTTCGAGTCCCGTCCGTTCCGCCACTATTCAGAAGGCCTGAATCAGAAATGATTCAGGCCTTCGTCGTTTCAGCGTTCTGTAATCTCATCCTCTCTCTTGTCGTTAACAAAAAGTTAATGTCTATAGTGCAATTAATTAACAATTGCACAGGTGTAGTGCGTTATTTGCACTGTTGTTGTGCATTTTGCCACCACGCCTCTCTTCAGACCTCATTCAGAATGTGTCTTTCTGTAAAAATAATTCACGCAGAATCATTTGGTTATCTCCCGCTTGCCAAAAAAATACCGAACCAATTACGTATTGGTTTGGTTATTGCTTAATCATTAGCACGATAAGCGTCATTCCATATCAATAACTTATCGTTAATAAAAATAAAGTCATGATGAAAGCGAGCGAACCAATATGGAAAAACCGTCACGGTTTCTGGCCAATTCCAGCACCGCGCTTGAGCAGTTGCGCGGGCTTATCAACCAGCACGAGTCAACACCAGGCATACCGCTGCCCACGGAACGTGAGCTGTCGGACACACTCGGCGTAGGACGACGTGAAGTGCGTCGTGCGCTGGATGTGCTGGAAGAAGAGGGGCGCATCTGGCGTAAGCAGGGCAAAGGGACCTTTATTGGCCCGGCGGCACCTGTTGAACCGCTGGCCCTTCAGGGATTGGTTCAGCAGACCAACCTTCTGGAAGTGATGGAAGCTCGTCTACAGCTCGAACCCGGCTTAGCCCGGCTTGCGGCACTGCGTGCCACCAGGGAAAACCTCGCGCTTATGCAGCGCATGCTGGAACGCATCGACAAGGTCAGCCCGGACGACCGCGATCTTAACGAACTCTGGGATAGCGCCTTTCACCGGGCGATTGCCGAGGCTGCGGGCAACCGCCTGATGCTCGGCCTGTTTGATGCCATTGATGCCGTTCGGCGCGAACCGGGCTGGCAGCATCTGCGTGAATTAGCCCGCACGCCCGAACGTGTCGACAGCTATAACGACCACCACCATAAGATCATGTCTGCGATTATCCATCGCCAGCCTAATGAAGCCGCGGCCGCCATGCGCGAACACCTGCTCAACCTGCAAACCGCCCTGATTCAGGCGATCCACCTCGAGGACGACTTCACGCCATGACGACTATACCTTTTAAGGACGCAACGCCCGTATTGCGAGTGCAAAACCTCAACGTTACGTTTGCTGGCTCGCCGGTTAGCGTGCTTGACGGTATCTCGCTGACCGTCAGGGCGGGCGAAACGCTGGCGCTGGTGGGGGAGTCCGGCTGCGGGAAAAGTATTACCTCACTGGCGCTGATGGGGTTATTGCCTGCCAGCGCACAGATCGTCAGCGGGGAGATGCTGTTTCGCCGCCACGATCTGCGCAAGCTCTCGCCGCGGGAATATGCCGACCTGCGCGGCAGCGAGCTGGCGATGGTTTTTCAGGAGCCGATGACCTCGCTCAATCCGGCATTTACGCTGGGGGATCAGCTGAGCGAAGCGGTTATGCGACACCAGAACGTCTCGCGCGCAGAGGCGATGAAGGTCGCGCTGCAGATCCTCGATAAAGTGCAGATCCCGGCGGCAGAGATGCGCCTCAAGGCTTATCCTCACCAGCTTTCCGGCGGCATGCGCCAGCGGGTGATGATTGCAATGGCGCTGATTAACCACCCCAAACTGCTGATTGCCGACGAACCGACCACTGCGCTCGACGTCACCATCCAGGCGCAAATCCTCGCCTTGCTCAACACCTTAAAAGAAGAAACCGGCACGGCGGTACTGATGATCACCCACGATTTGGGCGTGGTGGCAGAAGTCGCCCAGCAGGTAGCGGTGATGTATGCCGGACAGGTAGTGGAGCAGGGAAGCGTGGAGGCGATATTTGCCGATCCGCAGCACCCTTACACCATCGGCCTGATGGGCTCGATTCCCTCCCTTGGCGCACGCAAGGGCCAGCTCTCCACCATTCCCGGCGCGGTCCCGCTCCCGGAATCCATGCCGCAAGGCTGCCGTTTTGCGACGCGCTGCCCGTTTGCGCAGTCGCGCTGCCATGATGAAAAACCGCAGCTCACCACGCTCGGCGCGAGCCATCGGGTCGCCTGCTTCCGCGTGCCGCTCGAACATCACATTGCCCTTGGAGAGACCGCATGACCACGCCCATACTTGAAGCCCGTGATCTCAGCAAGCTTTTCCCAGGCCCCAAAAAGCTCTTTACTCCGGCACGGTTTGTCACGGCGGTCGATCGCGTGTCGCTTGCCGTCATGCCGGGCGAAACGTTGGCAATTGTCGGCGAGTCCGGCTCCGGAAAATCCACGCTTGGCCGTCTGCTGCTGCGCCTGCTGGCCGCCAGCGGAGGGCGCGTATTTTATCAGGGGGAAGAGATCACCCACGCCTCGGGCGCGCGCCTCAATCAGCTCCGCCGCGAGCTGCAGATCATCTTTCAGGATCCCTTCGCGTCCCTGAACCCACGCATGACGGTGGAGCAGATCGTCGGTGAGCCGCTGTGGCTGCACCAGAATATGAAGAAAGCGGACCGTCAGTACCGCGTCGCCGAACTGCTTAAGACCGTAGGCTTGCCTGCCGCCTGGGCCGGGCGCTATCCGCACGAGTTTTCCGGCGGGCAACGCCAGCGTATCGGCATTGCGCGCGCGCTGGCCTCGGGACCGAAGCTGCTGCTGGGGGATGAGCCGGTTTCCGCGCTGGACGTCTCCGTCCAGGCGCAGGTGGTTAACCTGCTGGAGAGCCTGAAGAACCAGCTGGGGCTGACGATGGTGATTGTCGCCCACGGTCTGGCGGTGATCCGCCACATGAGCGATCGCGTGGCGGTCATGTATCTCGGGCAAATCGTCGAGCTTGCCACCGTTGACGAGATTTTTGACGCGCCGCTGCACCCCTATACTCAGGCGCTGATCGCCTCGGCGCCGCAGATGCAGCCGGGCACTGAACGCGACGCACCGCTGCTGCAGGGGGATCTGCCCAACCCGGCCAGCCCGCCGTCCGGCTGTCGTTTCCACACCCGCTGCCCGTACGGCACCGACGAATGCCGCCAGGTTGAGCCGATCAATCAGGTGCTCGACGGTGGACGTCAGGTTGCCTGCCACCGCTGGCAGGAGATCAACCGCGATCGCAGCGTTATTCAGATCGCACCGCCATCCGCCGCATTTCTGCGCCGCCGCGCGCTGTTTGAACACGCGGTTACCCACTCGTCCCTTCCTTCAAGGAACTCATGATAATGACAATCCGTAATTCTCTTTTGACCGTACTGGGAAGCGTTATGTTGCTTGGCGCGGCGCTGCCCGCCCATTCTGAAAGCGTGCTGCGTATTGGCCTCGGGGCAGACCCGGACATGCTCGACCCGCATCTGGCGCGTACCTACTATGGCCGCTTCGTCTTTGCCTCCCTGTGCGACAGGCTGGTGGACGTGGATGAAAACCTGAAGGTCGTCCCCGGTCTGGCCAAAGACTGGGCGTGGAGTGACGACGGTAAAACCCTGACGCTCAATCTGCGCGAAGGCGTCACCTTCCACGACGGTGAGAAATTCGATGCTGCCGCGGCAAAATACAACCTCGACCGCGCCCTGACCTTAAAAGGCTCTCTGCGTAAAAGCGAGATCTCCTCCGTTGAATCGGTAGAGGTTACCGGCCCGATGCAGATTGCGCTGCACCTGAAAACGCCTGATGCCGCGCTGCTGATGCAGCTCACCGACCGCGCGGGCGCGATGATGGCCCCTGAGGCGGCGAAAAAGCCTGACTTTGCCGCCCATCCTGTCTGTTCTGGCCCGTATAAATTCGACAGCCGCGTGTCCCAGGACCGCATCGTTTTGAGCCGCTTCGACAACTACTGGAACAAAGACGCCTACCACTTCGACAAAATTATCTATCTGCCGATCCCTGATGCCTCCGTGCGTCTGGCGAACCTGCGCGCGGGGGATCTCGATCTGACCGAAGGCATCGCCGCCAGCGACGTGAAAACCGTCGAAGCCGACAGCAAGCTGGCGCTGGCGAAGGTAACTGGCCTGGGCTATCAGGGCATTACCTTCAACATCAACAACGGCAAGGTGCCGGCCAACGACCCGTTCAAAGATGCCCGCGTGCGCGAGGCCTTCTCGCAGGCTATCGACCGCGATGCGTTAAACCAGGTGGTCTTTGAAGGACTGTATACGCCAGCCAACCAGGCGTTTTCGACGGTCAGCCCGTATCACGTTAACCTGCCGGTCCCACCACGTGACGTCGACAAGGCCAAAGCACTGCTGAAAGCGGCAGGCATTACCGCGCCGCTAAACGTCAACCTGCTGGTGCCGAACAACCCAACCTCACAGCAGGTGGGGCAGGTGCTGCAGGCGATGGTCGCCGAGGCGGGCTTTAACCTGAACCTGCAGATGACCGAATTCGCCACGCTGCTCGACCGCCAGCAGAGCGGGGATTATCAACTGAGCTTCTCCGGCTGGTCGGGGCGCCCGGACCCGGACGGCAGCATCTACGGCTTTATCAACAGCAAAGGCACGCTTAACGATGGCCGCTACAGCAACGCGCAGGTCGATGAGTGGCTGATCCAGGCGCGCCAGAGCACCGACCAGGCCGCGCGCCAGCCGCTGTACGACAAGGTGGTGAAGCAGCTGCAAACGGATATGCCGATTGCCTACCTCTACTTCGAGCCGCGCATTTTCGGTCTGAACAAAAGCGTGCAGGGCTTTAAGCCATACCCGGACGGCATCGTGCGTCTGGCGGGTTTGACGCTGGCGAAATAAACGTCCTGAGGAGAACCCATGCTGGAACTGATTTGCAAACGTCTGCTGCTGGCTATTCCGACGCTATTGCTGGTGAGCATGATGGTGTTCGGGCTGCAAAAGCTGCTGCCCGGCGACCCGCTGATTGCAATGGCCGGTGAGGAACGCGATCCGGCGGTGATCGCCCAGCTGCGCGCGGAGCTGAACCTGGATGCGCCGATCCCGGTTCAGTATTTCCACTGGCTGACGCGGGCGCTGCAGGGCGATCTGGGCGTTTCCTTGCGCACGCACGAGCCGGTGACCGAGCTTATCGCCAGCAAGCTGCCGGTCACGCTGGAGCTGTCGCTGCTGGCGATGATTATCGCGCTGGTGTTTGGCATCAGCATGGGGATCCTCGCGGCGGTGAACAAAAACAGCTGGGTCGATCACGGGGCGAACTTCGTGGCGATCTCGGGGATCTCGATCCCGCACTTCTGGCTGGGGATCCTGTTGATTCTGGTCTTTTCGGTAAACCTGCAGTGGCTCCCCGCGTCCGGCTATGTGCCGTTCAGTGAAGATCCGCTCCAGAACCTGCGCACGCTGCTGCTCCCCGCATCCGTGCTCGGAACGGGTCTCGCGGCAACGCTGATGCGCCACACCCGCGCCTCGATGATTGCCGTGCTGAAGGCGGACTATATCCGCACCGCGCGGGCGAAAGGGCTACTGCCGAAAGCGGTGATCCTGAAGCACGCCTTTCGCAACGCGCTGGTGCCGGTAATCACCCTCACCACGCTGCTGTTCGGCGAGCTGCTGGGCGGCGCGGTGCTGACCGAGCAGGTTTTCACCATTCCGGGCTTCGGCAAGATGATCGTTGACTCGGTTTTCAACCGTGACTACGCGGTGGTGCAGGGCGTGGTGCTGATTGTGGCAATCGGCTTCCTGATGCTCAACCTGCTGGCGGACGTGCTCTACGTCCTTATCAATCCGAAAATGCGAGGGTAACCATGGCGGAACTGACGACGCAAACCGTTGTGCCCGCGCTGCCGAAGGCGCAAAACCGGGTGCTGAAGAAATTCCTCGGCAATAAAAGCGCGGTGATCGGTGCGGTGGTGGTGGGTTTCTTTGTGCTGGTGGCGCTGCTGGCACCGTGGATCGCCCCGTTCGATCCGGTTAAAGCTAACTTCCTGGCGGTGCGCAAAGCGCCGTCGGCGATGTACTGGTTCGGCACCGACGAGCTGGGGCGCGACATTCTATCCCGCATTATCTGGGGGGCGCGCACCTCGCTGATGGCGGGCTGTATGTCGGTCATTATCGCGGTGGTTATCGGCGTGCCGCTGGGGCTGGTGGCGGGCTACTTCCAGAAGATGTGGGACGGCGTGATCTCGCGGTTTATCGAGGCGCTGCTGGCGTGTCCGTTCCTGATCATGGCGATCGCGCTAGGGGCGTTTTTGGGCCCGAGCCTGACGAACGCCATGATCGCCATCGGTCTTTCGGCGATGCCGATCTTCGCCCGCCTGACGCGCGGTCAGGTGATCGCTATTCGCAACGAAGAGTATATCGACGGCGCGCGGGCGATTGGCCTGCCGGATCGCTGGATCATCATCAAATACGTCCTGCCCAACGTGATGTCGCCGATCCTGGTGCAGGCCACGCTGGCGATTGCCTCAGCGATTATCGCCGAAGCCAGCCTGTCGTTTTTAGGGCTGGGGCAGCAGCCACCCAATCCGTCCTGGGGCTCAATGCTCAACACCGCGAAAGGGTTTCTTGAGCAGGCGCCGTGGATGTCTGTTTTCCCCGGCGTGGCGATTTTCCTTGCCGTGCAGGGCTTTAATTTACTTGGCGACGGGCTGCGCGATGCGCTCGATCCGCGCCACGACTAAGGAGTCATGATGACCAAAGCGCTTGATTTTACGTCCGGTTACGCTTCACGACGCCCGCCAATGATGGGCCATAATGCTGTTGCCACGTCGCAACCCCTGGCGGCGCAGGCGGGGATGAAGATGCTGCAGCTGGGCGGCAACGCCGTTGATGCGGCCATTGCCACCGCGATGGCGCTGACGGTAGTAGAGCCGACTGGTAACGGGATCGGCAGCGACGCCTTTGCCATCGTCTGGGACGGCGAAAAGCTGCACGGCCTGAACGCGTCCGGTCGTTCGCCTGCGAGCTGGCATGCGGATCTGTTTGCCGGTAAAACCGCGGTGCCGGAAATCGGCTGGGACGCGGTGACCGTGCCGGGGGCGGTATCCGGCTGGGTCGCACTGGCGGAACGCTTCGGCACGCTGCCGCTGACCACGCTGGCGCAGCCCGCCATTGACTACGCGCGCAACGGTTTCCCGGTCTCCCCGCTGATTGGCCATCTCTGGCAGCGCGGCTATAGCAAGCTGAAAGAACAGCCGGGCTTCAGCGCCTGCTTCGCGCCGGAAGGCCGCGCCCCGCGCGTGGGGGAAATCTTCCGTAACCCGGCGCAGGCGAACTCGCTGGAGCTGATCGCCCGCACCAACGGCGAAGCCTTTTACCGCGGCGAGCTGGCGCAGAAAATTGCTGCCTTCGCCAAAGAACATGGCGCGCACCTGACGGCTGAGGATCTGGCGAGCCATCGCGTGGACTGGGTAGAACTGCTGTCGCGCGACTTCGCGGGCGGTTCGGTGCAGGAGCTGCCGCCAAACGGCCAGGGGATCGCCACGCTGATTGCGCTCGGCATTCTTGAGCAGTGCGGCATTGAGAAGCATCATCCGGATTCCGTGCAGTCCCTGCACCTGTCCATTGAGGCGATGAAGCTGGCGCTGGCGGATCTCGACCGCTACGTGGCGGATGAAGACCATATGGCGTTCGCGGCGAAAGAGCTGCTGAGCGACCATTATCTGAAGTCACGCGCGGCGCTTATCGATCATGACAAGGCGTCCGATTTTGTCTACGGTTCCCCGACCCAGAGCGGCACGGTCTACATCAGCAGCGCGGACGCCAGCGGAATGATGGTCTCGTTTATTCAGTCCAACTATATGGGCTTTGGATCAGGCATCGTGGTGCCTGACACCGGCATCAGCCTGCAAAACCGGGGCTGTGGTTTTTCGCTTGATCCCAGTCACCCGAACGCGCTGGCGGGCAGCAAGCGCCCGTTCCACACCATCATTCCGGGCTTTGCGATGGACGGCAACGGCCAGCCGCTGATGTCCTTCGGCGTGATGGGCGGCCCGATGCAGGCGCAGGGGCACATGCAGATGGCGCTGCGCATTATGCTGCACGGGCAAAACCCGCAGGCGGCAATCGACGCCCCGCGCTGGCGCGTGGTGCAGGGCAGGGAGGTGATCGTTGAATCGACGTTCGATCGCAACACGATTGCCGCCCTGCGCGAGCGCGGACATCAGATCGTAGTGGAAGATCCGCTTCAGGATTACAACTTCGGTGGCGCGCAGGTAATTTACCGCCTGCCGGAAGGGCACTACGTGGCCGCGACGGAAAGCCGCAAGGACGGGCAGGCGCTGGTGAGTTAATGTTTTATCCTCCCTCTCCCTTTGGGAGAGGGGCGGGGTGAGGGGATAATTTCACTCAATGCTAAACGGATCCGCATCCTGCCACGCCGGGAACTTCTCCCGATACTCCTTCAGCGCCGTCAACGACAGTTCGGCATCAATGCGCGTTGCCTGGTGCGGCTCGGCGGTGGCGATGATCTCGCCCTGCGGGTTCACCACCCGGCTGTCGCCGCGATAGTGATGCCCGTTGCCGTCCGTCCCCACGCGGTTGCAGCCCACCACGTACGCCTGGTTCTCAATCGCGCGCGCCACCAGCAGCGACTGCCAGTGCAGGGAGCGCGGTGCAGGCCAGTTGGCAACATACAGCGCCAGGTCGTAATCGTTGCGGTTACGCGACCACACCGGGAAACGCAGGTCGTAGCAGACCAGCGGCAAAATACGCCAGCCGCGCCATTCAAACACCACGCGCTCGTTACCGGCTTCATAGTGATGATGCTCATCCGCCATGCGGAACAGGTGGCGTTTATCGTAGAAATGCACTTTCCCTTCCGGCTCCACCAGCAGGAAGCGGTTCACCGGCCCGCGTTCGGTCTGCAGAGCGGCGCTTCCGGCAATCAGCGCGTTGGTCTGCTGCGCTTTGGCATGCATCCAGGCGACCACCTCATCCTGAGGCATTGACTGTTTTGCCGCTTCCATGGCGAAGCCGGTGGTGAACATTTCCGGCAGGACAATCACATCACGCCCGGTAATGTCTTCCAGTTGACGATCAAAGTGGCGCAGGTTGGCGGGGCCATCCATCCACACTAAAGGTTGCTGCAAAATAGAAATCTTCAGACCAGGCACAATTCAGACTCCTCAAACGACCACTTTTTGACACTGTAGCACGACATAACGAGAAAATGTGGCAATAAAAAACCCCGCGCGAGGCGGGGTTTGTATAAGCGAAACGCGTTATGCCGCTTCAGGTTTGCGGTGCTTCTCCGGCAGCTTTACCGGCTGCGTCGCCAGCTCGTCCGGTTCGAAATCATCCACGTTAATGCTGCGCAGACGGCTCTCTTCGGCTTTCACCAGCAGAGCGGCTTCATCTTTATTGATAATACCGCCTGCGAGCGCCTGTTTTGCCAGTTCGTCCAGACGGGTAAACGGCAGGTTTTTGCCCAACTGTTTACAGATCTTCTGATGAATCGGGTCGGCAGCCATCACGTCCAGCAGCGCCTCTTCCAGCAGACCCACCGGGTTATGCTGCGTCGGTGCCAGATACTGACCGCGACCGATGCGGGAGCGGGTTGCGCTCGGAACCTGCAGGATCTTCGCCACCTTGTGGTCCAGCTTGTCGGACGGCGCCAGATGGTGACGACCGGTCGGGAAGATCACCGCGCGCAGGGCACCCGCCACGAAGCGGTTCGGGAAGTTTGCCAGCAGATCGTCAATCGCCTGTTCAGCCTGATACATCGCATCCTGAACGCCCCAGTGTACCAGCGGCAGATCCGCTTCCTGACGGCCTTCATCGTCGTAGCGCTTCAGGACCGCCGAGGCCAGGAAGATCTGGCTCAACACATCGCCCAGACGGGCAGAGATACGCTCGCGACGCTTCAGGCTACCGCCCAGCACCGCCATGGAGACGTCAGACAGCAGGGCCAGGTTGGCGCTCAGACGGTTCAGATGCTGGTAATAACGTTTGGTTTCATCGCCGGTTGGCGTGGCGCTGGTAAGACCGCGCGTCAGGCCCAGCCAGAAGCTACGTACCTTGTTGCTGCCCACGTGACCGATATGTTTGAACAGCAGCTTATCGAAGGCATCCACGTCGTTGTTCTGCGCAGCGGCCATCTCTTCCAGCACGTACGGATGGCAGCGAATTGCGCCCTGACCGAAGATCATCATGCTGCGGGTCAGGATGTTCGCCCCTTCCACGGTGATGGCAATCGGTGCGCCCTGATAGCCGCGCGCCAGGAAGTTGCCTTCGCCGAGCATAATGCCTTTACCGCCAGCAATATCCATCGCGTCAATGATCGACTGCTGCGCGCGGTGGGTACAGTGGTACTTCACAATGGCGGACAGCACGGCCGGTTTCTCGCCCAGCATAATGCCGTAGGTAATCAGCGTGGCGGCGGCGTCCATCACGTAGGCGTTGCCCGCGATACGCGCCAGCGGCTCTTCGATACCTTCCATCTTGCCGATGGAAATTTTGAACTGACGGCGGATGTGGGCGTAGGCACCAATCCCCATCGCCACAGACTTCAGACCGCCGGTTGAGTTCGACGGCAGGGTAATACCGCGACCCACAGACAGACATTCTACCAGCATACGCCAGCCCTGACCGGCCATTTTCGGACCACCGATGATGTAGTCAATCGGTACAAAGATATCCTGGCCGCGGGTCGGACCGTTCTGGAACGGTACGTTCAGCGGGAAGTGACGACGACCAATTTCAACGCCTGGGGTAGAGGTTGGGATCAGCGCACAGGTAATGCCCAGATCTTCTTCGCCGCCCAGCAGTCTTTCCGGATCAGAGAGCTTAAAGGCCAGACCCAGCACGGTGGCGATAGGCGCCAGGGTGATATAACGCTTGTTCCAGGTCAGGCGCATGCCCAGTACCTGCTCGCCCTGCCACTCGCCCATGCAGACCACGCCGGTATCCGGGATCGCGCCCGCATCGGAGCCCGCTTCCGGGCTGGTCAGCGCGAAGCAAGGGATTTCCTGACCGCGTGCCAGACGCGGCAGGTAGTGATCTTTCTGCTCTTCAGTACCGTAATGCTGCAGCAGTTCGCCCGGGCCTAAGGAGTTAGGCACGCCAACGGTAATCGCCAGGATCCCGGAGACGCCCGCCAGCTTTTGCAGGACGCGAGCCTGAGCGTAGGCGGAGAACTCCAGGCCGCCGTACTCTTTCTTAATGATCATCGCGAAGAAGCGATGCTCTTTCAGGTACGCCCACAGTTCCGGCGGAAGGTCAGCCATTTCATGGGTGATGGCAAAGTCGTTTGCCATGCGGCACGCTTCTTCAACCGGGCCGTCAATAAAGGCCTGTTCTTCAGCGGTCAGGCGCGGCTGCGGATAGTTATGCAGCTTTTTCCAGTCCGGGTTGCCCTGGAACAGATCGCCTTCCCACCAGGTGGTGCCTGCGTCAATCGCTTCTTTCTCGGTACGCGACATTGGCGGCATCACTTTGCGAAAGCCCTTGAACACCGGCGCAGAGATCATTGATTTACGCATCGGGGCAAAGTTAAACGGCAGAAGAATGATGGCAAGAGGGACTAAAAGCCAGATATTCCAGAGACCTGCGGCGCCAAGCGCAGCCGTCCAGGCCAGAAGAATCAGGCTGCTCAGGAATAAACTCACGCGGTGATAGAACAACACACCGAGCAGAACAACGGTTGCGAGAATGCTCAAAATCATCATAAAGAAAAGCTCCCTTGCTTGTAGGAGGTCTGACCACTTGTGATGATATGGTTGTAGTTGATGTGAATTCCTTTAGCAATGTGTTTACAAAATAATTACAACCTGGTTCACATTGTTCGTGTTTTAGCCGGCATAAAAAATCAAAACGCCGGACGATTCGCATGGCTTTAGCTTCTCGCTTTTCCCGCTATCCGGTACACTCCACTGTGTTATTTCATCAATACTGAAGGATTATCCTCATGTACCAGGATCTTATTCGTAACGAACTGAACGAAGCGGCGGAAACGCTGGCTAACTTTCTGAAAGATGATGCCAATATTCACGCTATTCAGCGCGCAGCGGTCCTGCTGGCCGACAGCTTCAAAGCGGGTGGCAAAGTGCTCTCCTGCGGTAACGGCGGCTCTCACTGTGACGCGATGCACTTCGCAGAAGAGCTGACCGGACGCTATCGCGAAAACCGTCCTGGCTACCCGGCGATTGCGATTTCCGACGTGAGCCATATCTCCTGCGTGGGCAACGACTTCGGTTACGATCACATCTTCTCCCGCTATGTTGAAGCGGTAGGCCGTGAAGGCGACGTGCTGCTGGGGATTTCGACCTCCGGTAACTCCGGCAACGTGATCAAAGCGATCGCCGCCGCGCGTGAAAAAGGGATGAAAGTCATCACCCTGACAGGTAAAGATGGCGGTAAGATGGACGGTACGGCGGATGTCGAAATTCGCGTTCCGCACTTCGGTTATGCTGACCGCATTCAGGAAATTCACATCAAAGTGATCCACATCCTGATCCAGCTGATCGAAAAAGAGATGGCTAAGTAAGACTTCGCTGGGGGCATTCTTGCCCCCGCTGTTGTGGAGGTGATGTATGTGCGAACTGCTCGGGATGAGCGCGAATGTGCCAACCGATATCTGCTTTAGTTTCACCGGGCTGGTGCAGCGCGGTGGAGGAACCGGGCCGCATAAAGACGGCTGGGGCATCACCTTCTACGAAGGCAAAGGGTGTCGCACGTTCAAAGATCCCCAGCCCAGCTTTAACTCACCGATTGCCAAACTGGTGCAGGACTATCCCATTAAATCCTGTTCGGTGATCGCGCATATTCGCCAGGCAAACCGCGGCGAAGTTGCGCTGGAAAATACCCATCCCTTTACCCGCGAGCTGTGGGGCCGTAACTGGACCTACGCGCACAACGGGCAGCTTACGGGCTATAAATCTCTGGAAACGGGCAACTTCCGTCCGGTGGGCGAAACGGACAGCGAGAAGGCCTTCTGCTGGCTGCTGCATAAGCTGACGGAACGTTATCCGCGCACGCCCGGCAATATGGCCGCCGTATTCAAATACATCGCGACGCTGGCAGCTGAATTGCGTGAAAAAGGCGTGTTTAACATGCTGTTGTCTGACGGGCGCTACGTGATGGCGTTCTGCTCGACGAATCTCTTCTGGATCACGCGCCGTGCGCCGTTTGGCGTTGCTACGCTGCTCGATCAGGATGTGGAGATAGATTTTCAGAAAGAGACCACACCGAACGATGTGGTCACCGTTATTGCAACGCAGCCGCTGACGGGCAACGAAACCTGGCAAAAGATTATGCCAGGCGAGTGGGTGCTATTTTGTCTCGGGGACCGTGTAATTTGACGCCAGCTGCGGGTGGACGACTTCGTGGCTCAGCGGTTTGCTGACCACGTAACGGCCATCAACGATAGAGACTACCGGCGGCTTGTGGGTCTGCTCAAAGTAGTCATAACCCGGCTTGAGCTGTTTCCAGAAATCGGCGTAGTAAGAGTACTTATGGCGCGCCATATTGGCATCGGTCATGCGGAACGGATAGATGCTGACCTGAA
>NZ_CDRQYH010000058.1:0-23394 GCF_977039595.1 Enterobacter sp. | reverse complement strand
GGTCTGACGGCGCTTAGTGCTGAATTCACTATCGGCGAAGGTGAGTTGATGGCTCATGATGTCCCTCTGGGATGCGCTCCGGATGAATATGATGATCTCATATCAGGAACTTGTTCGCACCTTCCCTTGATGTCTACACCGAGGGGATCATGCGCCAGAGTGAAATGTTAATTACTACCGTTTCCGACATAATCGAAATTTATGGTATGACCCCGCAGCAGGCGACCAATATTCAGCACATGATCAATAATCAGGATAACCTTCTTACCCAGATTAATAATGTGGTTGTTTACAACGCTCAGGGCGATATCTTCACCGCACTGCATGAAAGTTTTACCGGGTCACGCAAAGGCTCGGACAGAGAGTTTTTTATCTATCACAAAGAAAATAAAACTCAGCAGATTTTTATTGGGGAGCCGGTGGTAAGCAGAACCAATGGCAAATGGGTTATCACCATCAGTCGACGCCTTGAAACCGAGAGCGGGGCATTTAACGGAGTGGTGGTGGTGACGCTGGGTATCGAAAATTTTCTGGCACTCTACGGGCAGATTAATATCGGTCACTCGGGCGTCATCGGCTTAACGACGCAATCAGGCGTGCTGCTGGTCCGTTATCCCTTTAAAAATACTTATATCGGCACGATTGTTTCTGATTCACCGCTATTCAGGAAATATCTCAAGGTACAAAATTCGGGGATAGCCAGCTCCATCTCACGGTTTGATAAAATCGAGCGCATTTATGCCTACGAGAAAAACAGACGCTACGGACTGGTCACCACCGTGGCCGTTAGCATTGATGAAGCCCTTGCAGCCTGGCGCAAACAGGCCATTCAGCTGGCGGTGCTCATTTTCGTGTTCACGGCGATCCTCATCGTGGCGTCATACTTCCTGTATTCCGACCTGTCCCGAAAAACAAGGGATAACAAAGCGCTGAAGATTATTGCCTCAGAAGATGCGTTGACCGGGCTGTACAACCGCCGCTTCTTTGATGAAAAAATCCTCTCGGAAATCACTATGTGTGCTGAGCATGACGCACCGATTTCGATACTGATCGTGGACGTGGACTACTTCAAAAAATACAACGATAACTACGGTCATCCGGAAGGGGACCGGTGTCTGGCAATGCTCGGAAACAGCCTCAGGGAGAGCCTTACGCGTGATAATCAGATTGTGGCGCGATACGGCGGAGAGGAATTTGCGCTGATATTGCCGGATACGGATATTCAGGATGCGCTCCGACTGGCGCAGACGATTATTCGAAATGTGTTTTCCCTGCAAATCGCGCATGCTTTTAGCCCCTTCGGACGGGTAACGGTCAGCGTCGGGATTTCTACCGCACGTGCCGTCGACATCGCTGGCAGCCAGCAAAATATCATTATTGCCGCTGACCAGGCCCTCTATCAGGCAAAGCGCGCAGGACGTAACCGTTACGCGTTTGTTGGGGTATGAGCAGAAAAAAAAGCCCACTCAGGAGTGGGCAAGAAAAACTGGAAGCAATGTGAGCAATGTCGTACTGAATACCTGATTATTTCGCTCAACTATTCAGTGTTGAGAAAGATAATCTTTCTCAACAAAAGATGCAACCCCACAGTTTATGTGGCACGCTCTTTTTGTTGATGAATAATCACTCACTCTCTCATTGTGACGCCTATCACAAATTTCCTTTCTGAAATCCTGTGCTATTCTTTTTTGTGTCGTTGATTTAATGACAAAAACCATACAGAGAGGAAAGTTATGGGAATTTTATCCTGGATTATCTTTGGGCTTATTGCGGGTATTCTGGCGAAGTGGATCATGCCGGGCAAAGATGGCGGTGGGTTTATCGTCACCGTAATACTGGGTATTGTCGGCGCAGTAGTCGGCGGCTGGATCAGTACGCTGTTCGGTTTTGGCAAAGTCGATGGCTTTAACTTCGGCAGTTTCGCCGTCGCGGTGATTGGTGCGCTGGTTGTTCTGTTTATCTACAGAAAAATCAAAAGTTAAGGCTTAAAAGCGTTGAAAAAAGGCTGCCAGATGGCGGCCTTTTTACGTATTGGCGTTTACCACCAGCCAAGCTGGGTGCCGGCAAACGCCGCGATGGCAACGATCAGCATAATGAGGGTCGTTTTTCTCATTTATGCCCCAGGCGCCGCGTAACCACCGACAAAAAACCACGCTAAAAAAATCACCGCCGTTATAAAAATAACGACCGGGAAGAGGATCCCTATTCTCATATCATCACCTGTTTCGGTTTTTGTAACGCCGTAGAGTGTACGGGGTTAATCCATAGTGAGAAAGCGTGTTTTGCTTTTTCCTTTCTTATCCTGATACATCGCGACATCCGCGTCGCGTAATGCGCTGTCAGGATCGGTTGCGGCAGGGTCCACTTCGATAACGCCGAGGCTGGCGCCCGGATAAATAATATGAACGCTGCCCAGCCAGTATTCGCCTGCGATACAGGCGCTGAGGCGCGTTTTGAGCAGCGTAACCTGCGCGTTATCTCCGTCCTCGTGGAGCTGGCTCAGCGATGCGACCAGAAATTCATCACCACCCAGTCGACCGATAATATCGTCCTGCTGTTTCTCTTCCTTCAAACGCTTGCCCACTTCTATCAGGAACTGGTCGCCAGCCTCATGGCCGTAACGATCGTTAATCAGTTTGAAATCATTCAGATCGATGAACGCGATGATGGCGTTACGCTTAAGGTGCCGGGCCAGAGAAAACAGCGTGGTCAGATCTTCAAAAATGGCGCGACGGTTGGGTAAACCGGTAAGGGCATCCGTGTAGGAGTGCGCGATGAGGGCCGCATTGGCTTCGCGAAGCTGGGTTACCAGCGACTCTTTCTGAATGGACTGGGCGATCAGCCCGGCGAAGAGCTTCAGAACCTGTTCCCCTCGCTCGCTAAGCGGCTTTCTGGCCGTGCTGGTGGCGCAGAGCGTGCCGTAGAGTGAACCATCCGCAAGATGGACAGGAATACTCATGTAGGTCGTAATGCCAAGCGCTTTTGCGGCTTCACACTCGGGCCAACGTTCGGGCACGTCATTGCTGAATACCGTGTCACTGTCCAGCGCACGCTTGCACAGCGTCTCGTCCCATGGGACGCTCAGACCCTCCGGGATCGTCATCTGCTTGCTGTTGCGGGCGTAGAGGATGTGCTGCAGCCGCGCCTCGATATCGACCTTCGTCAGGTAGGTCGACTCCATGTCGGTGACAATCTCCAGCATCTCCAGCAGCTGGCGAACGAGGCTTTCAAGGGACTGCTCGGTGGCAAGGGTTTCTGAAACGCGAGCGAGGATAAGATCCGACATGACGTAGAATGACTCCCAGGCAGAAGACGTCTGCATCTGCATGTTATGCTGAGTTTTTAGGCTTCAGGCATAGTAAAACATGAATACAGAAAATTTAATATATGCAGGAAGCGGGGAGCAGGCGAGAAAAAAAGCCCCGTTGTTGAGACCGGGGCAAAGACATCTTGATTACGGAATGATGTTCTCTGGTCAAATCGAGAACATGCCACACTATAGTGCTGAAAAGTGCAGTTAAAATGGAGAAATCATGGAGAACGCGGCGATGACCCGTTACCCTTAGGGTGTAATGACGTCAAAAGGATCAATGAGATGAGATTTCTGCTTCTGGCGCTGGCGCTTCCCCTGACCGCCTGCACCGCAAAACCCACGCCACCCGATGCGCCAAAACCGCCGCACGCTATTGGTATGGCGAACCCGGCCTCCGTCTACTGCCTGGAGAAAGGCGGGGAACAGATCCCGATTCAAAGCCCGCAGGGCGTTCGCACCGAGTGCAAATTACCGGGCGGGGAAGTGATCGATGAATGGACGCTCTATCGTCGCGATCGTCCGCAACCCACCAGGTGACAGACGGATACCGCCTGCGATACACTTCTCTTTAGGATTAATCTTAGCCAGTTTCTGGCATTCGTTTCCGCGAGAGAAGTATGTTTCAGCTAAAACCGGGCAGCATGGCGATGATCGTGGGTGCCCGCACGGCGTCAGGCCGTCGCAATATTGGTAAATCTGTTGAACTATTTGGCCTCTGCCAGCCTGGCCTGCGTTTTGTTAACCCGGTCAACGGCGTGATGACGCAATTACCGGCCACCGCAGATCGCGCGCTTTGGCTGGTGACGGGTGATGTCTACGCCTTTGACAACCAGCACGGCTTTGCGTTTGTACGCGCCGAACATCTGATGCCGCTCACCCCGGATGAAGCGCCGCAAATTCTGGATGAACTGACGATCGGCTGATCACAGATGACGCAGCCAGTCGGCTAAGATCAGGGCGTGATTTTGCTCCGTGTTTTTGGCAGCAAAGAGCAGGGTGACGGTCTGCCTGCGCGCCAGCGTCGCCAGACGCACTCCCTCGTTAGCATGCTGCGCAAGCTCTTCCCGATAGGCCTTACTGAAGGCGGTGAAATCAATGGTTTCGCTATGAAAGGCCTTGCGTAGTTCATTCGAGGGCGTGAGCGCTTTACACCATTCGTCATAAACGAGGTCCGTTTTTTTAACCCCGCGAGGCCAGAGCCTGTCCACCAGCACCCGATAGCCGTCGTCCGGAACTGCCTGTTCGTAAACGCGTTTGCACTGAATCATGATTTCACCCTCCCAATTTAAGGTATTGTGATAATTGCAAAAGATCGGTAGTCTGAGGTTCCTTATGTTATCTGATAATACTCTGGCATAAGGAACCTTTCATGGAACACCTCCCGGTTAAAACGACGCTGCGCATTGCGCTGGTTGGCGATTACAATCCCAATGTTATTGCGCATCAGGCGATCCCGCTGGCCATTGACGACGCTGCAGCAGTCCTTGACCTCACCGCCGATTACGACTGGCTGGCCACCACGGAGCTGACTAGCCCTGAAGATCTGGTGGGCTACGATGCCATCTGGCTGGTTCCTGCCAGCCCCTACAAAAACACCGAGGCCGCTTTTATCGCCGCGCGCTACGCCCGTGAAAACAGCATCCCGTTCCTGGGCACCTGCGGCGGGTTCCAGCACGCGCTGATTGAGTATGCCCGAAACGTGCTGGGCTGGGCCGATGCGGCACACGCAGAGACGGATACCGAAGGCACCATGGTGATTGCGCCGCTGACCTGCTCGCTGGTGGAAAAAACCGATGCGATTGAACTGCGCAAAAATACGCTGATCGCCAAAGCATACGGCAAGCCGGAAATTGAAGAGGGGTATCACTGTAACTATGGCGTGTCGCCGGCGTTTGCACAGGCGCTGGAAAGCGGTGATATGCATGTTACGGGCTGGGACGATCAGGGGGAAATTCGCGCCGCGGAGCTGGTTACGCACCCGTTCTTCGTGATCACCTTATTCCAGCACGAGCGTGCCGCGCTCGAAGGGCGTCCGGTCGTGCTGGTGCAGGCGATGCTGCGCGCCGCTCGCGGGTAAAAAAGGCAGACCCGAGGGTCTGCCACACTGTTTAACGGGGCGCGATCTCCCGGTCTCGCCCGGCTAAGATGCCGCAGAGGGCCATTATCACGGCGGCCAGGGCGCAGCCCAGAAGCGTGATTTGCCAGTCTCCCGCGCTATCGTGAATTTTTCCCATCAGCGGGGGACCGCAGGCGGCGAGCAGATAGCCAATCGACTGCGCCATGCCGGACAACGCCGCCGCCTGGTGTGCAGAACTGGCGCGCAGACCGATGAACGTCAGGCCGAGGATCATCGTTGCCCCTGTGCCAAAGCCAAACACCAGCGTCCACATCACCGCCATACCCGGCATAAACCATAATCCCGCCGCGCTTATCGCGCACATCAGCGCCACCGCGCCTGCGATCGCCCGCTGGTCTTTCAGACGGTGGAGGATCAGCGGAACGGCGAGTCCCGGCACGGCCGTAGCCAGCTGCAACAGACCGTGCACCGAGCCAGCCTGCGCTTCGCTGTAGCCGTGGCTCAGCAGTATCGCCGGCAGCCAGCCGATGATGACGTAGTAAATCAGCGAGTTTATCCCCAAAAAGAGCGTGACCTGCCAGGCGAGGGCCGAGCGCCAGATCGCGCGGTTATGCAGCGCGCCTGCGGCCGTTACCGTTGCGACGTGTTTCTGACGCCACTGGGGCAGCCAGAGCAGCAGCGCGACCAGCGGAAACGCCATCAGCATCAGCAGCGCGCCATGCCAGCCGGCGCTACCCTGTGCCAGGGGAACGATCATTGCCGAACCGAACGCCGCCGAGACGCCCATCGTCAGGGAATAGGCGCCGGTGAGCTTCGCCACCTGGCCGGGAAAATCACGCTTAATTAATCCGGGTAACAGCACGTTCCCGAGCGCAATACCGCAGCCGACGATCGCCGTTCCGGTGAAAAGCAAAGCGGCGGAAGGCAGGGAGCGAACGGCAATCCCGACGCAAATCAGCAGCAGGGCGATAAACAGGCTGCGCTCCATGCCGATACGCCGGGCAACGCCCGCGGCGAGCGGCGAGACAATGGCGAAAGCCAGCAGGGGCAGGGTGGTCAGCAGACCGGTTTGCGCCGTGCTTAAGCCATAATCAAGACGAATAGTGTCGAGCAGCGGGGCTGCCCCGGTAAAGGTGACGCGAAGCGTAGTGGCAATCATCAGGATGCCTGCAATCAACAGCGCGCCGTGTTTTCCTGAGGTGCGAATAGCAGTAGTCATTATGTTCTCATACGTTCAAGCGAGCGCACACAATACCGATTTTATCAGCGGTTGAAATCAGGCTAAAATGACAGTTTATCGCTAATATCGGACAAACTGATGATTGGTCTGGGACTGGAAGGCTACGATCCAGATAGCCAGTACGATGCGGCCGTCGCATTTCGCATTCAGGTAGTGGCGGAGGAACAGTATATTCCCCGGCATCATCACCGTAAGGGGCAGCTGATTCTGGCCCTCGGCGGCGCAATCACCTGTGAAGTGGAAAATGCCATGCTGATGGTTCCGCCTCAGTATGCCGTCTGGATCCCCGGCCAGATGCCGCACAGCAACAGGGCCACGCCGGGCGCGCAGCTCTGCTTTTTGTTTATTGAACCTGGGACGGCAAGCTTGCCCGACCGCTGCTGCACCCTGAAAATCTCTCCTCTGGTGCGGGAGCTAATTTTATCCCTGGCGGAAAAGTCGCGTGAACAACTCCCACTTGCGGCCACATCGCGCCTGGTGGACGTTCTGTTTGACGAGCTGCCGCTCCAGCGGCAGGAGCATCTGCAGCTGCCCGTCTCGCCCCATCCTAAAATTCGGCTGATGAGCGAGAAAATGGCGGAAGAGCCCGCCGCCTGGCAGACGCTGGCGCAATGGGCGAGCCACTTCGCCATGAGCGAACGCAGCCTGGCGCGGCTGGTGGTGAAAGAGACCGGCTTAAGCTTTCGCCGCTGGCGTCACCAGCTGCAGCTGATTGTGGCATTACAGCACCTGATCGGCGGGAAATCGGTACAGCAGGTGGCCCAGTCACTGGGCTATGACTCTACCACCGCATTTATCACCATGTTCAGGAAGGGACTGGGACAGACGCCGGCGCGTTATATGGCCAGCCTGACTACGACTTCCCGATAAACAGAGAGACAAGGCCTGCCGCAATCAGCGGGCCGACCGGCACGCCGCGAAAGAGCGCCACGCCCAGCACGGTGCCCACCAGCAGACCCGCCACCAGCGAGGGCTGGCTGCTCATCAGCGTGACGCCGCGTCCGCCCAGCCACGACACAAAAATCCCCACCGCGATCGCCACCAGCGATTTCCAGTTTACAAACGAATGCAGCAGCGTTGAGGCGGGAAGGGTGCCGCTGGCGATCGGCGCCATTACCCCAATGGTCAAGATAATGATCCCGATGGTGAGGCCTTGTTTTTCTATCCACGGGAAAAAGGTATTTAACGGGGTCACGCGCACAATAATCAGCACCAGAATCGAGATGGCGACGGTGGTGTTATGGCTGACAAAGCCGAGCGCGGCCAGTGCCAGAAGTATGAGCAGAGTAGGGTCAAACATAAGGAATCCTTGCCAGAAAAATTGTTCTGTTTACTGTACGCGCAAACGCGGCAGAGAACAGTTTTAAAAAGATTTTATCGTTGTCATTACCTTGTCATTTACGCGGATTAAAACGAAAGCAGATATCGCAAAAGGGTCGCCATCATGAACGATCACATGTTTGTTGAAACGCTGATTATCTCCTCATCGTTTTTCGCTATTGCCGCTATTCTCGTTGCCTCCGTGCTGTTTCTGGAACGAAAAGGCTGACAGGGCGTCAGCCATCGCAGTTACGCTTTATGGAAGGTGACAAGCTCAGGACGGGCGATGCGCAGGTAATCCTGGGTATCCATAATCACGGATTTCTCCAGCAGGCCGGCGTTAAACGCGATTTCGTCAAAACGCTCGAACAGCAGCGGGTCGGCAACCAGTGCCAAATCAGGATGGAAGCTAAAGGGCGGGATAGCGCCGAAAACGCAGGCGGTCAGGGCATCGACTTCCGCCGGGCTGGCGAGGGAGGCTTTTAGCCCGCCAAAATGGCTTGCAAGCTGGCTCAGGTCAGCCTGCAGATCGGCGGCGAGGATCGCCAGAACGTGTTTTTTTACGCCGTTTCCCTTCACCTTGCAGACCAGGGCTTTTGCGCCTTGCCGCAGGTCGGTCCCGCGAATTTCACTTACCGCTTCACATTTCCCGACAGCCTCGTGCTCCATGACGCGAAACCGCGCGCCCTGCTCGGTGAGTAAGGTAATCAGTTGCTGGTGGGTTCCTGCCCCAATAACGTCATCAGTCATAACGATTTCCCGGTGATAATCCAGTATGCAGCGTTCTACATTAGCACGGGATGAGCGGGGTCGAAAGAAAACAGCCAGCGGGCTCGCTGGCTGTTGGATTATGCGTTGCTGGTAGCAGACTGTTTGTGGAACAATTCGATGATTTTTATTTTATTGTTATATAAGGTTAATTTTTCTTCCCCAAATCATCCCCAAAACAAATCCCCAAAACTCATATAACGCCAGCTTATCATTTGGCACTTTCTAAAAGTTATCTATCTCGCTAAATCACAAGTTTGTTCCACTCCAGACCACGATCATCTCCGTACATTGTGCTCATCGCTTCAGTTTTATGCCCAAGCAGAGTTTTGACATCAATACCCTGCGCTTTATAGGTTCTAGATGAAAGCGAACGCTGTTCGTGAAATGGGGGCAGGGCAATACAATCCTTTGGCCAGTCAATATTTGCTTTATCTCTCGCTTCTTTGAAATACTTAGATATTGTTTTTTCAGGAACGTGAGAACCAGCTTTACCGTAAGCATGATGTTTCACGTGGTGTATCAGATACGGGCTCACAACTCTGTCTCGACACTTACTTATTACTTCTGCAAGCGTCATGCCAATAGCATCACACCGTAAATTTAAAGGAATAGCTAACTTCATTCCTGTTTTACTTTGGGTTATATGAAGATGATTATCCCATATATCGCTAAACTTCATCGCCACTATGTCGCCAATACGTTGACCCGTCACTAAAGCCAATAGCATGGAATTCTGAGCGCATGGTGGCAATGTTCCCGCGCTTTCATAGATTAGCTTCCATTGTTCGATACTGAGCCTGCTTCGCTTTACCTTTGCTATCGGATTTTTAACTGCTAAAGCAGGATTGTAGCCGGGTTCAACCTCACCAGCATGTTGAGCCTCTTTAAATACGTCGTTAAGCACGCTCCTAATCAGCTGACCCATTCGATGTTTACCTTCAGACTTATATTCATCAATAATTTTTGCGATTAACTTCGTGTCAACATCTTTTAGACGAACGTTAGGAGCTCTGTCAGCCAGAACTTGAGCACATAACCTCCTAGATTTTACGGTCGGTTTTTTTATTTCTCCGTCACGCATCCTTTCCATCTGAATATCTACGTACCTTTTTATCCAGTCTGCGACTCGAATTCCTTTCTCTTTCTTATCTGTCTTCTTAATGGCCATATCGATAAGAGCGAAGGATTGACGTGTTTCCTGCTCAGATGTTATCCGATTTAACTCCGTAGCAGCAGCTTTGGCTGCCTCTTCATCTGTTCCAAAACCAACAAATGTTCCAGTGACAGGGTGGCGATATTGCCAGTAGATTTTTGATGTACGTTTATCCAACTTGCAATACAGGTTAGGTATTTTAACGTTATGCTTTCTGGGGCGAGCTGCCATTTATTGCTTTCTCCACTAACTGGCGAGCCTTGTCTGATAATGATGATGAAATATCAACATTGCTTACCATGCCAATAAAACGAGCGTCCTCATCTATAACCCAGCGGCGACCTTGCTTTAAAGCTGGTGGGAAAGTTTGCTTGGTCTTGGCTATTTTGTTTAGTGCTGAGTTGCTTAATGGATATTTGAACCCATTAGGACCCGAAGCCCACTCATGTAGTGTTACTAACTGCCCCATATGTTGCTCTCCACTTAACCGGCTGCACCCGGCTATCTCTTATAGAAAATGCAAGATGAGCAACCACCACGGAGCCCATCATTGCAGGTACGACATCTTTTTGTTTCGGTGTAATAGAGCTGGTGGACCATCTCCTTCGGCATAAGAACCGGCATCGGCACGCGGATAACCAGCTTTTTGAGCCTGTCGATTTCGCCGGCCAGTTCGAGTATGCGGCGGTTACCGTATTCAGCCTCTTCTCGCCACCATGCGACATCCGCTTTAAGGCGGCGCAGGCGCCGCTGTTTGAGTTTGCTCACCATGGCAGCCACCCCATTTGCTGAAGTGCGCCGATTGCCAGTAGCACGAACATCACCACGTCGAATGGGTTAGGCATCATCACCACCGAAATATCCTAACCTTCCTCCGTGGTCGCCAATTACAATCCCGGAAATGAATATTCCGAATAGCCCCACAACAGAAAATGCAATGAGGTTAAATTCAAAGCCAGCTACAAAGACGCAGACTGATGCGACAATCAAAAGATACAGCAGCCAGAATTTTCGGTTCACGGCTTCACCTCCTGCTGCGGTGCTGCTGGCAGTGGCATCCAGTGGAATACATTGCAAGATATGACGTTATCAATTGGCTCATCACTTGCGCTCCAAGAAATATCTTGCAGCCATACCTGTCCGTTGTAGGTTGCATGTATCGGCTCGTCATTTACCGGGAAGCACAGAACTTTAACGCCAACCTCAGGCATCCGCTCACTGCAAGCCACCCAACCATCCGGAACCACCAGAGAGTTGCCAGCCTCAGCCATCCCAGCCTTCTTTCCAGCCTGGAAGCACTCACGCTGCGTCATTGTGTACCCAGGATAATCTGGCATTACTGCAGTCTCACCCGGACCAACAGGAGCAGGTGGTGCCGCTTCAAGTTCAGCAATGTGATTCCTTTGCCAGTCGACAAACGCCTCAAGTGACTCGACGTTGTACTTTTTGCAGAGCACGTCGTGTACTGCGGCTTTGCGCTGGAATTCAGTATCGGCACCCTGAAGCATGGCGGCTCTGTGATTATCAAGGCTAACGAACTCTTCAACCTCGAACCCAAATCCGATAGCATCAACAGCCTCTTCAGCATCACGGGTGCACTTGTATAGCCTGCCATCTTCGTACTTGATTAAGTACAGGCCTGCCACTGGTTTAATAGTCATGATTTACCTCCCTGAAGCATGGCGGCGCGGCAGGCGTTCCAGATATCCCACGCGAAGTCTTTCATCTCGTCATCCTGCGTGAGAGGATGGGTGGACGATGACCAGATTTCCTCAAAATCGCTGTATCCAGATGTCAAAGCCACCGGTGCTGGCGGGGCGGTGTAAAGCGGCGTTACTTCTCGCAGCGGGTCGGCATAAGCATTGCCACTATCGAAGCTGACGTTGTTTTTTGCGCCGCCGCCTGACAGTAGCCACGCCACAGGCTCCGCTTCGAGCGATGCCAGCGCGATACGCGCCAGTTCGTGAACTTCCCACTGCTCTGCATTGGCCTGGCAATCAATGCCTTCAGAATTGAACTGAAGGAGATTTGCAATGCTCTCTTTGGTAATAGTGCTCATGGGTTAGTCCTCAATATCCAGAGTACGCGCGGAGTGATGCTATTCTCGCGGTGATATCATTGATGATTTCCTCCACTACCTCTGCGTGCTCATGTTCATCACGCAAGACATCAAGGGCGCAGTCTATTTCACGGAGCATATCCTGCTGCCATTCAATATCTTCTGATTCCGGGATTTCGTATTTCATGCTCACTCCCCTTTACCGGCTGCGGAGGCGCGTTCCGCGTCCCACTTCTGCATGTATTCTTCGATATCACTCCATTCCTCACCAGAACCAGCCAGCGCATCAATTACTGACTGGCGTTCACTGTGCTGTTCTTTACGCTCCAGCTCAGCAATCCGCTTCTCTGCTGCCTCAGCGCGTTTCTCTGCTGCGATTCGATGCTCCAGACCTTGCCCCTGGCAGATATCAATCAGGCGCTGTTTCTCCATAAGTTCTGCGTTGAGCTTCTCTGCGGCTTCCAACTCATCTAGCAGTGCCAGCACGGTGGACGGGGTTAGAGCCTCATTGAATTCATCGCGATCATAACCCCAACTATCGGATTCTGCTCTCTCCGCCGCTTCACGCAGCTCCTGTTTGTCGATGTTGTTCATTGGGCGGATCCTTCTGTGCGATACATCATGATTGTCAGATCGCCTTTAGTCGCCAGGCGCACCGTTGTTCCTGGTTCGATGCTGGACAGGTCAAACGCATCGTAAAATTCGTTTACTGCCTTCTGTCTACGAGATAGCTTTCTACGCTTATCCCACTGTTTTAGCGCAATGGAGATAAACCACTGGCCCGTTTGGAACATGATGAATAACCACCCCATCAGAGCGAGGCCAGTGTTTAGAATGTCCAGAAAGCTCATGACTGCACTCCTTTGCGATGTTGGGAGGCTATAGCTTTATGCTCATCAATAATTTGCGATGCTTCTGCATGGGCCAAACCTTCGAGGGAGATAACACCTGTGTCACTTATCCCGGCCAGGCTAATAAGTTCAACAAGGCGGCGCGCTTTCTTAACGCTAATTTCTGGCGCTATAACGCTGCGGGTGACTTTCTTCTTGCCCTTTGCGGCAGCAGAAGCTTTATCCTTCTGAAGAACCTCACCGGCCTTTTCTCCGAACTCTTTTATTCGGTCAACAGCCACATCTACGGACACGGTCCCAGACTTAACTTCTTTCTGAACGTCGTGGTTAGCAGTGCTAAGAAGCAGAAGCTTTTCGACAGTAGGAACAGACTTGTTGACCAGTTTTGCGATATCGCTGGTGGTCTGGTTGAAGGCGTTATGTAGTTCCTGAATAACTGCAGCCTGTTCCATATCTGAGAGCGGAAGTTGATTGTTGCTGGTCATGATGCGCGCCAGGCGCTGCACATCGCTACCGTTGAACGGCATGATGTGTATGCGGTCTACTGGCTTACCAGCTTCTGCACAGCGCGCATAGCAGCGACGCCGACGGTGGCCTTCAACAACCCACACTCCACCTTCATCACGGGCGATAACCTCCAGCGGGGGAACGGAGCCACCGTTCATCAGGTAGTTGAACAGGTCATCATCAGCCTGGCGAGTGCGTTCATCGTCTTCACGCTTGTTGAAACCTTCACGAACGTGGATATCTGAAAGAGCGATAAACATCCCGGTATCGGTGCGCTTAATTACACCGGCCTTGGTCATTTGCTTGAATGAGTTAGCCATTAGAGAACAACCTCGTTATTCAGGGAAATGACGACACTAGGCAGCTCACGGAGTTCTCGCTGAGCTTCCAGCAGGTGCATGTTGGTAGGCGTTTTGGTGTGGCGCTCTTCTATGCGGTCGCACTCTTTGGCCCAGCTTGTGACATCCTCACGTAGCGTAGCGTTCTGCTTAGCCAGTTCCTTCCGCTGCGCCATCGCTTCACAAAGCGCGACGCTGGTATAGTCAAGGCGGTTAGCCAGTTCGTTAACCATCCAACCATAAGCGGCAGGAAGGAGAGGGGCGGCCTTGCGAGCTGCGTCAATAAGCTGCTCTCTGGTCATGCGTGGTTGTAACTCGGTGACGTTCTGTGTGTTCGTCATGGTTAGTTTCTCCGTGTTATAAGCGCTCTGCACAGCGCTGATTTTTGGTTGCACGAATCCCTCGCCTGATAGCGATAAAACATAAAGGGGGTTCGTTTTAGTAAGCACCCAACCAGGGCACTTAGTGAAACGGGCGGCTGCCACCGCCAGTTAGCTTCTCCACAATTGGGAGCGCGTTCTCCTGAGTTGATCTAACGACTAAGGCCTCTCAAGGAACCGGCTGAACGCGCTTTCAGTTGTGAAAAGGGGCGGTCGACATTAAGGACATTCACAACTGCCGACCGCCAAGACTACACACAGCATCTGGTACAGCTACTACGGTTTACCACGCTGGCTACGTGATACTGGCGCGGCATGCAGGATTCGAACCTGCGACCCACGGCTTAGAAGGCCGTTGCTCTATCCATCTGAGCTAATGCCACAACTGGAATCGCACTCCGCCAGTTAACAAACCGATCCCCATCAGTGAAAGAGGAATGCGCTTTCATGTTGTGTGCCGGTCTTTCCCGGCTGTCAGTTCTTTATTGCCATTTGAACTCATCGGCCTAACGAGTTTTAACGACCTTTCCCGTTTGCATAATCTTGTCGCGGCGGTTATCGCTGCCGAAGCGCCACTGTCCAGGACATTTAAAAGGACCGTCTCCAAGTGGTAACTCTTCCAGTCCTGCTAAGCACCCTGCTAGATGCTTAACGTGAATGGCTGCCCTCGTCTCTTCCGAGGTGTCACACCTGATCGCCACGCTGGTGAAACGTCTCTGGCTGTCGTACACGCCTGGCTTGCACATTCCGGCTACCCGCTGGATCGGGATACTGCCTAAGGAATCCCCGGACCGATGCGGCACATGTGCCATATGCCGTACTGCTTACTTCCACACCGGCGCAGGTAACTGTCAGTACCCGTGGTGTGAATTAAATGTAGGATATCTTACTTCTGCGTGTCAACAGGTAAAGTAGGAAAACTTACATTAAAGGTGAAAAAAAACCGACACGAATGTCGGCCTTTAGAAGCGGGGAGGGTTATAGGTCAGTAACTACTTGTTTTACTACACCTACAATTTTGCAGTTCCCATTAACTTCCATAACTCGATAATTAGGATTCAAAGGGACCAGATATTTTAATGGGCCATCCATGACAAACTTTTTGAGAGTCGCCTCAGCAGAGCCGACAATTTGAGCTACAACAATTTTACCATTCACTTCTTGTGGACTGCCGTAATCTGGATCAACCACTACGAATGAACCTTCAGGGATGCTTGGTGCTCCATTAGGGTTTGTCATAGAGTCACCACGAACGCGAAGTGCGAAACCTCCATCTGATAAGCTGGCAGTAGTGAATATCCATTCGGAAATGTCGTCCTCAGTGATAGGAGCTCCACTTTCTGTCCACTCACCGGCTTGCACCCAAGAGAGGATAGGGATCTTCTTTACACCAAACTTCTCAGTCGGCTTATAAAGAATTTCGTCACAGTCAGGATCACCGTGACCAGTAATTATCCATTGAGGATTCGTTTTTAAGGCAGCCGCCAGCCCCTGCAGATTAGATCCACCAGGTTCATAATCACCAGACTCCCATCCTGTAACAGTCACTCGGTTTACGCCAACAAGCTTGGCGAGAACAGCCTGGGTGAGCTTCAGCTCTTTGCGTCTTGCGCGGATGCGTTCATTCATTTTCATGTAGGCAATCCTACCATTTTATGATGTAGGAATCCTTGACCTCTTAATGTAAGATATCCTACTATCATGGTGTGTGTTTCCCTTACATTTGAGGCAAAAATGAAAAAAGATGATGTGGTTTCTTACTTCGGCAGCGTGGGGAACGTAGCGAAGGCATTAGGAATTTCCCATGCATCAGTATCTGGGTGGGGTGAGGTAATTCCAAAAGGCAGAGCATTTGAGATTCAGGCTCTGACTTCTGAAAAGCTGAAAGTTGATCCATCCCTTTACGCAAAGCCTAATCAAAACGCTGCTTAATTTTAACTACCAAAGGAAAAACAACATGGTAGAGCCAAGCCTGAAAGAAGTAGTGAAAGCGATGTGTAAAGCGTACCCCGGAGGCCGTGAGGCTATGGCAGGTGCTCTTGGCATGTCAGTCACGCAGTTCAATAACAATCTGTACGAGAAGAACGGCTGCCGCTTCTTCGAGGTGAACGAGCTGGAAGCGATGGAGGACATTTCAAACACGTCTCTCCTGGCAGATTACTTTGCTCGTCGTCGCGGCGCATTGCTGGTGGATGTTCCGCATCTGGAAGACCTGGACCGTGTCGACTTGTTTGATCGTGCAATGCGTACATCAGCTGCCCGTGGACGTGTCGACACCGTTATTCAGAAAGCACTGGAAGACGGAGTGATAGAACCTCATGAAGCGGAAGAAATTAACGAGTATCACCGCCGTCACCTGGCTGCGCGTGAAGAAGAAATCCGCGCGATTGTCGCGCTGTTTAGCCGTAAGAAAAGCCAAAAAAAGTGACGCCCGCGAGTGTGCAGCTCCGGGCGTCTTGGCGTGTCGTATTCAGTGGAGAAACTAACGCATGAACAGTTTAAACCGATTGAGACCAGCTAAGCAATTCCGATGCCTTCCGCTGGTGGGGAAAGATTCCCCGTTCGGCTATGTGGAGAGATTAAACGACCAGCCTGGTGAGAACAACTACCAGCCTGAGAACGCGATGGTAGAGGCTTTTGCTCAGATGAACGAGAAGGGGCGTGAGGAATGGCTGAAGTTAACCGGCGATTCAAAGACCACTACGGCGTCCCGGTCCGTGTCATCAGATGGGAGCCACAGACTCGACGCGTTATATACCTTCGCGAAGGGTACGATCATGAGTGCTTCAGCCCTCTTGACCAATTCCAGCGTAAATTTACAGAGTTAAAGGACGACCATGAGCCTGTTGATGCCATCCCGGCCGATAGTGATAAACCCTGACCTTGCATACAGCATTGGCCTGAACGAGGCCATTGCGTTGCAGCAGGTTAACTACTGGCTTAAAGAAACCACCTCCGGACTGGAGCGTGACGGCGTGCGCTGGATTTACAACACCAACGAGCAGTGGCTGGAGCAGTTCCCGTTCTGGTCTGAGTCTACGCTGAAGCGCACATTCACCCGCCTGAAGCAGCTCGGCGTGCTCAAAGTTGAGCAGCTGAACAAATCTCAGCGCGACATGACGAACTACTACACGATCAACTACGAAAGCGAGCTTTTAGATGAAGTCAAAGTGACCAAATCGAAGAGTTCAAAATGCACTCTTCCATCAGGTCAAAATGAACCGATGGAAGAGGTCAAAGTGGAACGCTCCATCGGGTCAAAACGAACCGCTCTCATCAGGTCAAATTGCACTGATGTTCTTACAGAGAATACAACAGAGAATACTACAGATATTAAAAACCCTATTTGTCCGGTTGCGCCGCAACCAGACCCTGAGGTGTTGATCACTGATAACGCCATTCTGGTTTTAACTCACCTCAACCAGGTGAGTGGTTCCCGGTACCAAAAATCAAAAACCTCTCTTGAAAACATAAGAGCGCGCCTTCGTGAAGGTTACAGCGTTCACGACCTGCAGCTGGTAATCGATCTGAAACACGAGCACTGGAGCGGCAATGATGATCAGTACCAGTACATGCGACCTGAAACTCTGTTTGGCCCGAAAAAATTCGAGTCATATCTGCAAAGTGCTACTCGCTGGGAAAGCAAGGGCCGCCCTAAGCGTCAGGATTGGGAAGGACAGCGCAATAACTCCAGCATGATGGTATTTGGCGGGCCAGATAAAACAATCCCAGCAGGTTTCAGAGGAGCTAAGCCATGAGCCTCTTGAAAGACATTCAGATTTTCATCGCCAGCAATCCTGGCTTAACGAACAAAGAGATTGCGGCCTCTATGCCTCAGTACGGCCTTCATGCTGTTCAGCGCGGGGTATGTCACCTGATAAAACTGAATCGTGCTACCCGCCAGCACAACGGCAAGTGCCACCAGTATTTTGCTAAAGCGCCGGGTGGGGATGTGAGCGAAGGGCGTTCTGCACTGAAAATTAACCGGGCTGATGCACCAGCTGCATCAGAACAGGAAGCCGCACCGAACCCGGCAGTAACCGCGATGATGGAAAAAGCTCAAGGCCTGTTTGAGAAGGGGCTCTTCCAGCGTGCGGCTACGGTTCTGATGGAAGCATTCAACCGCTCAAAAGACGAAGAGCTGCGAATGAAGATACTGATTGAGCGCCAGCGTTGCCTGAGCATGGTACCGAAAGTCAAAACGCCTACTGACGCATGGTGTCTGGCAGGTCAGGGGAGGAATATCTGATGAAATACTCTCTGATTTACGCAGACCCAGCCTGGGAATACGGGAACACCGTCAGCAACGGCGCAGCCACCAACCACTACGGCACGATGAAGCTTATCGACATGAAGCGTCTTCCTGTGTGGGACCTGGCAGCAGATGATGCCGTCCTGGCTATGTGGTTCACCGGCACGCACACCCGAGAAGCGATTGAACTGGCTGAAGCATGGGGCTTTAAGGTCCGCACGATGAAGGGCTTTACCTGGGTGAAGTTCAACCCGCTTGCAGAACAGCATATCAACAAAGCTCTTCAGGCTGGTGGAATAGAGGACTTTTACGACTTCCTCGACTTGCTGAACGTACAGACCCGCATGAACGGCGGTAACTACACCCGAGCCAATACCGAAGACATGCTGATCGCCACCAGAGGGAATGGACTGGAACGCCAGTGCGCCAGCATCAAACAGGTTATCTACAGCCCACTCGGCGAGCATAGCCAGAAACCAGCAGAGGCCCGTTTCCGCCTAGAAAAGCTTTACGGTGACGTTCCGCGCATCGAGCTCTTTAGTCGATGCGGTGTGCCAGGTTGGGACCACTGGGGAAATCAGGCTGAGTCAACTGCAGTTGAATTGATTCCTGGCGTTGCTGTTCCGGTGGCAGATAACCGGGAGCATGCAGCATGAAGAAGCTATCAACCGAGCAGGAGAACGCGGTTCGTGACGTTGCCCGTCAATGCTCCGATGCCATTAAGAAAGCCCTGAAGAAGAAGCCGAAGCCAAGCTGGAACGTCGTTGTACCTCCTATCCTGAAGGAGTACCACGAGAAGGTAAAACCGATGGGCGTAAGCCTGGTGATGTTCAACAGCGTAATCGGACGCCTGAACGGGCGCTATGGAGTGGAGTCATGATGAAACTGGTTCTCCCGTTCCCACCGAGCGTAAACACCTACTGGCGAGCCCCCAATAAGGGGCCGTTGGCAGGACGCCATCTCATCAGTGCTGCTGGCCGCAAATATCAGAGCGCTGCTTGCGCTGCGATTATTGAACAATTACGCCGCCTGCCTAAACCAACCACAGCGCCAGCGGCGGTTGAGATCATTCTCTATCCACCAGATGCCCGCCGCCGCGATATCGACAATTACAACAAGGCGCTTTTTGATGCACTGACACATGCAGGCATCTGGGAGGATGACAGTCAGGTTAAACGAATGCTGGTGGAGTGGGCACCGCAGGTACCTGGCGGGAAGGTTGAAATAACGATCGCCAGCTATGTCGAAAATGGTAGGCAAAATAGCAATGCATTGGTACGCGCATGAGTGTTAGATTAAAAAGTGTCAGCGAAGCGGGAGTGCAGACCCGCTCGCACTACAACAAGTGGAGAAACATATGAATCAGTTATTCGTAATTGATGGCGTTTCCGTACGCCGTGATTTTGATGGTCGTTACTGCCTGAATGATTTGCATCGTGCGGCGGGAGGTGAAAAACGTCACCAGCCTTCCAACTGGTCCTGTCTTACCCAAACGCAAGAACTCATCGCTGAAATTTCGAGCGCTCCTGGAATTACAGGAGCGGCCCCGTTGGTCACCCTTACTGGTGGTGTTAACCAGGGGACATTCGTCTGCAAGGAATTGGTTTATTCCTATGCAATGTGGATCAGCCCGAAATTTAACCTCAAAGTCATCAGAACGTTCGATGCCGTACAGAACCCTTCATCCAATGCGCCGACATCCGACAAAATTCAGGCTGGCGTGATCCTGCTTGAATCGGCGGCGAAAATGCTGAACCTCTCAAACTCTTCAAGGCTCGGTGCTTATCAAAAACTCCAGCAGGTAGCTGGTCTTCCAGATCTGATGCCGCATTACGCGATCGATGCACCTGCCGGTGCGCAGGATGGGTCCAGCCGTCCCACACAATCACTCAGCGCTCTGCTTAAAGCAAAAAACATCCGCATCACCGCCAATCAGGTTTATCACATGATGTCCCGCTTTGGGATTGTGGAACAAAAAGAGCGAAACAGTCGGTCTGGAGTGAATGGTGTTAAAAAGTTCTGGTCACTTACTGCCAAAGGCTGCATGTATGGCAAGAACATCACCAGTCCTGCGAACCCGCGAGAAACTCAGCCTCATTTCTTTGAGTCGAAGTTTGCGGAGCTTCTTAAAATAATCGACATCGTAGCCTGAGGTAACAGTGAGAGCATTACTGACACCTGAAGTCGCGCCAATGTCCGGGGTTGTGCTGTTTCGCCCTGGTAACGAACTGTTGTGGCTGTTTCGCCGTGGCCGGGTGGTGATTGAAACTCCTTCGGAAGCTATCCAGCATCTTCCATCTGGGCTGATTCCTGAAGCGCACCAGCCACTGACGGATGATGTCAGTGTGCAGGAGCTTTTCCTGAATGAGAGAGTTATTCAGCGTGCTGGTGGACTGAGCGGCCTTGATGCCTGGCTGGAACGTAAATTCGAATGTCAGTGGCCGCACAACGAATGGCACTCAAAGGACTTCACTCTGCTACGCCACGCCCCCGGCAGCATTCGCCTGTGCTGGGGATGTGATAACCAACTGCGCGAACAAACTACTGAAAGACTGGCAGGAATTGCCATGCAGAACCTGGTAAAATGGCTGCTAGAAAGGGTGAATATCATGCTGGGTTTCAGCGCTGACCACACCCTAACGCTGCCGGAGTTTTGCTGGTGGATGGTACGTAACAATCTGGCTGACCTGATTCCTGAATCAGTGGCTAACCAGGCGCTCCGGATTAAGCCTGAATCGCACACCTCAGTGATGCGGGAAAGCGATATTGTTCCGTCATTACCGGCAACTGAAATACTCCAGGAGAAAGTTAAGAAGATCGTCTCGGTGAAGGTCGATCCTGAATCACCGGAATCTTTCATGCTGAGGCCAAAGCGCCGCCGCTGGGAGAACGATAAATACACCCGCTGGGTGAAGTCGCAGCAGTGCAGTTGCTGCAATAACCCGGCAGACGACCCCCATCACCTGATAGGCCACGGGCAGGGTGGAATGGGTACCAAAGCGCACGACCTGTTTGTGATACCGCTGTGCAGAGCGCATCACGACGAGTTGCACGCTGATCCTGTGGCATTTGAAGCGAAACACGGCGACCAGTTAACGCTGCTGTTTCGATTTTTAGATCGTGCGCTGGCAATCGGCGCACTGGCGTAAGTGGAGACGCAACATGATCAATCCTTCAGAAGTTGGCAAATCCGGCGAGATGGTTCGCCTTCGTACACTCGAAAGCATCTGGGTACAAGGTAAGCTTCGCATGTGGGGCCGCTGGTCTTATATCGGTGGTGGCTCCTGCGGAAACATGTTCAACCAGCTGCTTGCATCCGGAAAAATTACCAAAACCGCAATCAACGATGCGCTGCGCCGCATGAAGCAATCCGGCATCACTAAACCTGAGCTGGAAGCATACCTGCGTGAAATTCTCGACAGCAAAAACAAAACAGGACTGGCGTTCTGCTCAGACGAAGAAGGCCTTAAGGTGGATGGAGTTATTGCTTCGGTCCTGATGAATGATGAATACCGTGGATTGTATGGCGTAATCGTTGACCGTCACCGGCTGCGTAAGAGCAAGCTGCAGATGGCCAACGAGCTGAATGCAAAACATCCTGACTGGACCCTTATCTCATGCCGCCGCCGAATTGACACATGGGTAAGTTTGGCAGAATCGATCCTGTACGCTCCACTTTGTGACGCGTTTGGCACAAATAGCGACAGATTTAAGTTGCAGAGTGAGCAAGAAAGTGATTAAATTGTGGTAGGCTCGGGACAGTAAAGCGTACTGAGCAACAGAACAAAACATAAACCCGCCACTGCTGCGGGTTTTTTATTTTAAGGGCTGCCAACTGGCGGCCTTTTTTGTTTCCCCTCGTTCTGAGAGGACTCACGGCAATAAGAGGGGGCTAAATGTCCTATCCTGTTTCTGGCACTACGGTAGTTGATGGCGGACTGACGGGCCAGCAAGTTTTGCTTCTCAACCGGGCTTTCACGAAGGTGCATTGCACCAGTAGTCCCGCTGAAATATCGTCGAGTTCACCTGATTTATTCAATCCTGACCTACTATATGAAGGTCGCTGTGATACGGACCTGGCTTATGTCTTGTGTTGAGAATTTGTTGAGCCGCTATAAGTTAACCTGCTTGCAGTAAACTAGCAGGGGAATTGTGTTGTTAAAGACTCTCAAAATACTGGCTTTAGTGATCTGTTTTGTGGTTAGCTGTGCAATGTACTTTCATCTCTATTTAGTGATGAATAAGAATTGTATTGGGAATACCGCAGAAGAGGTGACCTATGGGCATCTGGAAGATTGCCCTGATACTGACTGTCAGCCTTATAGCTGGAGTTGTTATTTACATTGATGTTATCTCGGATTTCATTGCCGATGCCAATTTCCTTCACCTTCCTTAGATGTTTTTGCGTGAGCGCTGCTTTTTGCAAAATTGCTGTGTGAAAATACTGACCTTTGGGTTCAGCGCTCATCCAAAAGCATCTCGTGAAATCCAGTTAACCTCGGGTGGTTTGTTGGATGAGGTGCCTCAAATTTAACTAGCCTCACTTCGGTGGGGCTTTTCCCTTTCTAAGGCCGCCATCAGGAAACAATGACTAATCCCATTGACCGCAGGAATAAGTTCAGCGTAATTTATTTCTGTGGTGAATCCTTCCTAAGCGGGAGGGCGTTCCGGCCAACTGCTATCTGCAGGTATGCGCGCGACTTTGCTGGCTGGAGTAGAGTCACCGGGAGGCACCCGGCACCATGACAACAACAATACAGTTTCAAATTCCTTGAGAGCCTGCCGTAAAAAGCAGGCCTTTTTTTATGAATTTGCAAACTGCTGCTACGCTTGAAATGTGTGTTGAAGGTAACTGCCTGATGGTTCTCCTGAACCAATGTGAATCAGCCCGATACTGTCTCACTCTGGTCAGTTAGCAAAACCCACGACTACCTACCTTACTTACTAATAGTCACTCATTAGCCCGCCTTCAAAAGCGGGCTTTTTTTATCTCCCCTCAATTTTTCTGAGTGAATCGCCACGGGTTTAACAGACACCTCAGAGTCATTTAAGATGGCTTAAAGAGAGGTGCCCATGAGCGGTAAGCGTTATCCCGAAGAGTTTAAAATTGAAGCAGTCAAACAGGTTGTTGAT
>NZ_CDRQYH010000057.1:0-23700 GCF_977039595.1 Enterobacter sp. | reverse complement strand
AACGAACTATATTTTTGTGACCGGCGGGGTCGTATCCTCTCTGGGTAAAGGCATTGCCGCAGCCTCCCTCGCAGCCATTCTTGAAGCCCGTGGCCTCAACGTGACCATCATGAAACTGGATCCGTATATCAACGTCGATCCGGGCACCATGAGCCCAATCCAACACGGGGAAGTGTTCGTTACTGAAGACGGCGCTGAAACCGATCTGGATCTTGGCCACTACGAGCGTTTCATCCGCACCAAAATGACCCGTCGTAACAACTTCACGACCGGCCGCATCTACTCCGACGTTCTGCGTAAAGAGCGCCGTGGTGACTACCTGGGTGCAACCGTTCAGGTTATCCCGCACATTACTAACGCCATCAAAGAACGCATTGTTGCGGGTGGCGAAGGCCACGACGTGGTGCTGGTTGAAATCGGCGGTACCGTGGGTGATATCGAATCCCTGCCATTCCTGGAAGCGATTCGTCAGCTGGCGGTAGACATTGGCCGTGAACACGCGCTGTTCATGCACCTGACGCTGGTGCCGTACATGGCCGCTGCAGGTGAAGTGAAAACCAAACCGACTCAGCACTCTGTTAAAGAGCTGCTTTCTATTGGTATTCAGCCAGACATCCTGGTTTGCCGCTCCGATCGCGCGGTTCCGGCGAACGAACGTGCGAAAATTGCATTGTTCTGTAACGTGCCTGAAAAAGCCGTTATTTCAATGAAAGATGTCGATTCCATTTATAAAATCCCGGGCCTGTTGAAATCTCAGGGCCTGGACGATTATATTTGTAAACGATTCAGCTTGAACTGTCCGGAAGCTAACCTGTCTGAATGGGAACAGGTTATTTACGAAGAAGCCAATCCGGCAGGCGAAGTGACTATCGGTATGGTCGGCAAGTACATCGAGCTGCCGGATGCCTATAAGTCAGTGATCGAAGCGCTGAAACACGGTGGTCTGAAGAACCGTGTCTCCGTGAACATCAAGCTGATTGATTCGCAGGATGTTGAAACGCGTGGCGTTGAAATCCTGAAAGATCTGGATGCTATCCTTATCCCTGGCGGCTTCGGCTACCGTGGTGTAGAAGGCAAGATCGCCACCGCGCGCTATGCGCGTGAAAACAATATTCCATACCTCGGCATCTGTCTGGGTATGCAGGTTGCGCTGATCGAATTTGCGCGCAACGTAGCGGGAATGGAAAACGCGAACTCTACGGAATTTGTGCCAGACTGTAAGTACCCTGTTGTGGCGCTTATCACCGAATGGCGTGACGAAGAAGGTAACGTCGAAGTCCGTACCGAGAAGAGCGATCTGGGTGGCACCATGCGTCTTGGCGCACAGGCCTGCCAGCTGACTGACGATAGCGTGGTTCGCAAGCTGTATGGCGAGCCGGTCATCACCGAGCGCCATCGTCACCGCTATGAAGTCAACAACATGTTGTTGAAACCTATTGAAGCCGCGGGCCTGCGTGTTGCGGGACGCTCCGGGGATGATCAGTTAGTCGAGATCATTGAAGTGCCAAACCATCCGTGGTTTGTCGCCTGCCAGTTCCACCCGGAATTTACTTCAACGCCACGTGATGGGCATCCGCTGTTTGCAGGCTTCGTTAAAGCCGCCAGCGACTACCAGAAGCGTCAGGCGAAGTAAAAAAAGTTAGAACGGCAACGCGTACCTTTGGTACGCGTTGTTTGTCTGGAGTTTTAGTTTAACTTGTACTGAGGAAAATCTAATGTCCAAAATCGTTAAAGTCATCGGTCGTGAAATCATCGACTCCCGTGGTAACCCGACCGTTGAAGCCGAAGTTCACCTGGAAGGTGGTTTCGTTGGTATGGCTGCTGCTCCATCAGGTGCTTCTACCGGTTCTCGCGAAGCGCTGGAACTGCGCGATGGCGACAAATCTCGCTTCCTGGGTAAAGGCGTACTGAAAGCGGTTGGCGCTGTAAACGGTCCTATTGCTCAGGCAATCATTGGCAAAGACGCCAAAGACCAGGCTGGCATCGACAAGATCATGATCGATCTGGACGGTACTGAAAACAAATCTAACTTCGGTGCGAACGCAATCCTCGCTGTTTCCCTGGCGAACGCCAAAGCGGCTGCGGCTGCTAAAGGTATGCCACTGTTCGAGCACATCGCTGAACTGAACGGCACCCCAGGCAAATACTCCATGCCTGTACCAATGATGAACATCATCAACGGTGGTGAGCACGCAGACAACAACGTTGATATTCAGGAATTCATGATTCAGCCAGTTGGCGCGAAATCCCTGAAAGAAGCCGTACGTATGGGTTCTGAAGTGTTCCACAACCTGGCTAAAGTTCTGAAAGCTAAAGGCATGAACACTGCTGTTGGTGACGAAGGTGGTTATGCGCCAAACCTGGGTTCTAACGCAGAAGCACTGGCTGTTATCGCAGAAGCAGTTAAAGCTGCTGGTTACGAGCTGGGCAAAGACATCACCCTGGCGATGGACTGTGCAGCATCTGAATTCTACAAAGACGGTAAATACGTTCTGGCTGGCGAAGGCAACAAAGCGTTCACCTCCGAAGAGTTCACTCACTTCCTGGAAGACCTGACCAAACAGTACCCAATCGTGTCTATCGAAGACGGTCTGGACGAGTCTGACTGGGCTGGCTTCGCATACCAGACTAAAGTACTGGGCGACAAAATCCAGCTGGTTGGTGACGACCTGTTCGTAACCAACACCAAGATCCTGAAAGAAGGCATCGAGAAAGGCATCGTTAACTCCATCCTGATCAAATTCAACCAGATCGGTTCTCTGACCGAAACTCTGGCTGCGATCAAAATGGCGAAAGACGCTGGCTACACCGCGGTTATCTCTCACCGTTCTGGCGAAACTGAAGATGCTACCATTGCCGACCTGGCTGTTGGTACCGCTGCAGGCCAGATCAAAACCGGTTCTATGAGCCGTTCTGACCGTGTTGCTAAATACAACCAGCTGATTCGTATCGAAGAAGCGCTGGGCGAAAAAGCACCATACAACGGTCGTAAAGAGATCAAAGGCCAGGCATAATTGCTTAAGCCTTAAAATGAAAATGCCAGTCGAATGACTGGCATTTTTTTGGCTATTTAAAATCGACCGCCATTTGCTCCGGAATGGTCAGCCCCTGGGTAGTTTGCACGCAGCGGGCGATATAATCCGTAAACCGGGGTGGCTTCGGCATCCCCATGCTCAGCAGCTTATCGTTGCTGAAGCGCACGTTAAGCGTGGCAAACGCACCGTATAACCGCATGGCTTTCAGCATCAGACGTTCGTTGCACGGGCCAAAAATATGTTTCAGCTCGCGGCGCATTCGGACCAGCGTTTCGTAGCTGACCTGGGCATATTTATCCCCGACGGGGGCTTTCTCCAGCGCCTGCGCCATCGCCTGATCGATATCCGCAAAGCGAACGCTGTTCTCTTCACCCGCAGAAATGTGCACCACTTCCCCCGGACGCGCGTTGCTGTTAAGCAGCATTAACAGCGCGTCGGCGCAGTAATCCACCGGCACAACGTCGATCCGGTCTTCCATTGAGCACATGAACTTCTGCAGCATCAGGCCCATGCTAAAGACCCAGAAAATGCTGCTCGACGGCGTGCAGCCGTGACGGGTATGGCCAACGACGATGGACGGACGGGCGATGAGCAGGGGAAGGTTAGGGCACTCCTGGCGCATCAGCTGTTCGATGGTTGACTTCGAAAACGTGTATTCCACCAGGTGTTCAGCATTCTCCCTGAATTCGGCGCTTTCGGCGACCAGGGAATCCTGCTCCGGCGTGCATGACATCGCGGTGCCGACGTGGAGGAAACGCTGCAGTCCTGTGACCTGCTCCATACGACGCGCCAGCGCCAGCGTACCTTCAACGTTGACCTTCCAGATCAGCGGGTTGTTACCAAATGAGGCGACGGCCGCACAGTTCACGACATGCGTGACCCGATCCAGACGGGGATCGTTCAGGAAGGCTTCTGGCTGGCTGAGGTCGCCAATCAGGATATTGTCCACATTCAGGGAGGCCAGTTTGTCCTCAGGAACGTTGAACTTGCGCATATTCTCCAGCACGCGCTCCAGCCCGCTCTGCGGATCGCTGGCGCGCGCAAGCAAAAGGAGTTCTATGGATTGATCGTTGGTCAGGATTTTTTCAAGAACTGCACCGCCCAGAAATCCGGTCACGCCTGTAATCAATAACATCTTCATTAATACCGTCTCATTATGATTGATGAGGCGGATTGTAGGCGGGCAAAAGTAAACGGCATTTAAATAATAAAACGCCGAAATCAGTGGCGTCTTAAGCTTATTTTAAGGAAAGGAAATCAGGTGAAGATATTGGACATTATCGCAATGGTAAAAATTCAATCCATTAAAATTTAAATTTTAACTCGTTGAATTTAATTGGTTTTATATGGTCTATGCCGAATGGTGGACTTAATTCAAAATGTAATAAATATAATACTTTGTTACACCAAACATTTACCGGACAAATGATTAAAACCCCACTTAACGAAAATCAGACAATATAAGTCGCAGGCCGATTTATTTAGCCTGCGAATGATTTTCAGAGCAAAAGGGGAAGCGTGGCGCTGGCTGTTTGCTGGCTAACGTCGCCATAATGAGCATCCAGCGCAATCATGGACGTGGTCAGCAGCTCGACCAGCAGCATCACCCCAACCTTAGCATTGAGTGCGCCAGCGCTTAGGGGACCCTCTGGTTTGGCCGCAACCAGCAGCATGTCGCTCAGGGATGCCAGCGGGCTGCGGGGCGTATTGCTGAGTGCCAGAACCTTAACGCCGCGCTTGCGGGCAAGCTTCACCACGTGGAGTAAATCCCGCGTTGAACCCGAACTGGAGATAGCCACGACCAGGGTCTCTTTTGAAAGCGTTGTCGCATTCATGGCCGCGCGGTGCATATCGCTGAACAGCTGCGCGGGTTTGCCCAACCGCAACAGCTTGTAGTGCAGATACTCCCCGAGGATCGCGCTGGCCGCAACGCCATAAATCTGCACGGACTGCGCCTGGTGCAGCGCCAGTGCGGCCTTTTCAAGCAGCGTGCGGTCAAGGAGCCGGGCGGTATCCTGCAAAGCCTGCACCGACTCATCCACGACGTTATCAATCTCATCGCCCGCCTGACGCGCGGGCTGGCCCTGCTGAATATCCAGAGCAAGCGCCATTTTAAATTCGTTATAGCCCTTGCAGCCCAGCGTCCGGCAAAGACGCGTGACGCTGGCCTCGCTGGTGTGGCTCTCGCGCGCCAGCTCGGTGATCGTCAGGTAGAGCACCCGGGCAGGATCGCTGAGGACAAACTCGCCGAGTTTTTGTTGTGTTGGGCTGTACCCGGAAGCCTCCTGGCGTAGCTTCAGCAGCAGGTTTTCATGGTCTGACATGCTCGATCCTTAATGCGTTTCTCTGCGACTAGTGTGGCGGAAAGCGGGGGAAAGATGCCAGTCATTTTGAAAAAGTATGATCGTCGTCCTAGTTTATGATGATAATTTTCAATATTAAATATTTATGTGGTAAAAATTTTCATCGTTCAATGAGGGGATGAAAAAATGATGCAAATATTCAGTGGGGCTTCTTCAGGGGGATGGTTTGAAAAAGCGCAGCGCTTTGGCAAATCCTTTATGTTGCCGATTGCCGTGTTGCCTGCGGCGGGTCTGCTGCTGGGGATAGGCGGCGCGCTATCAAATCCCAACACGCTTACAGCCTATCCGTTTTTAGACGTGAGCTGGCTGCAGGCCATTTTCACCATCATGAGCAGCGCAGGATCCATCGTGTTTGCGAACCTCTCGGTGCTGTTTGCCGTTGGGGTGGCCGTCGGGCTGGCAAAAAGCGATAAGGGCACGGCCGGGCTGGCGGCATTACTCGCGTTTCTGGTGATGAATGCCACCATCAACGCGCTGCTGATCCTCACCGGCAAACTGGCGCAGGAGAATCCGGGGGCCGTGGGGCAGGGCATGACGCTGGGTATTCAGACGCTGGAAACCGGCGTGTTTGGCGGCGTGGTGATTGGACTGGTGACCTGCGCACTCCATCATCGGTTTAATAAAATTGCGCTTCCACAGTTCCTCGGGTTCTTTGGCGGCTCGCGCTTTGTCCCCATTATCAGCTCCCTGGCGGCGATACTCGTCGGTGCGCTCATGACCGTGGTCTGGCCGCATTTCCAGAAGCTGATTTTTGGTCTGGGCGGGCTGGTGGATGCTACGGGTTATCTGGGCACCCTGCTGTACGGCTTTATTCTCCGCATGCTGGGCCCGTTTGGTTTGCACCACATCTTCTATCTGCCTTTCTGGACTACCGCGCTTGGCGGGAGTGAAATCGTCAACGGACACCTCGTGGAAGGCACGCAGCGGATCTTCTTCGCCCAGCTGGCCGACCCGAACACGCAGCATTTCTATGAGGGCACGTCACGCTTCATGTCCGGGCGCTTTATTACGATGATGTTTGGCCTGCTCGGGGCGTGCCTGGCGATGTACCACACGGCAAAACCCGAGAACAAAAAGCGCGTTGCCGGGCTGCTGCTTTCTGCGGCGTTAACCTCGTTCCTGACGGGGATTACCGAGCCTATTGAGTTCTCCTTCCTGTTTATTGCGCCGGTGCTCTACGTCATCCATGCGCTGTTTGACGGGCTGGCATTCATGCTCGCGCACATGCTGCATATCACCATCGGGCAAACCTTCTCCGGCGGCTTCATCGACTTCGTGCTGTTCGGCATTTTACAGGGAGAGGCCAAAACCAACTGGATGTTCGTACCGCTGGTCGGCGTACCGTGGTTCTTCCTTTACTACTTTACCTTCCGCTATCTGATTAACCGTTTTGATTTCGCCACGCCGGGTCGGGAAAAGGAGGCGATGGCTGACGAGGTCAGCCTGACGCAAAACGAACGCGCCGCTGCGGTGATCGCTGGATTAGGCGGAAAAGACAATCTGGAAGAGGTGGACTGCTGCGCCACGCGTCTTCGCGTTACGGTCAAGGACGGCAGCAAAGTGAATGACTCGGCGCTGAAAGCCACCGGGGCGCGCGGCGTTATCGTGCGCGGTAACGGTGTTCAGGTCATCTATGGCCCGCACGTCACGATTATCAAAAACGAAGTGGAAGAGATCTTATCGTAATGAAAACTGTACTGGATACCCTGAAGGGAAAACTGGTCGTCTCCTGTCAGGCGCTGGAAAATGAACCGCTGCATAGCCCGTTTATTATGTCGCGAATGGCGCTGGCGGCGGCACAGGGCGGGGCTGCCGCAATTCGTGCCAACAGCGTGGTGGATATCGAGGCCATTAAGCAGCAGGTCTCTTTGCCTGTTATCGGCATCATCAAACGGGATTACCCGGAAAGCGAGGTATTTATCACCGCGACAATGAAAGAGGTGGATGAGCTCATGGCCGTCTCTCCGGAAATCATTGCGCTTGATGCGACGGCGCGGGAGCGTCCCGGTGGGGAATTACTGGAAACGCTGGTCACGCGCATCCGCTCACGCTATCCCGCGGTGCTGCTGATGGCGGATATTTCAACGGTCGAAGAGGCCGTGAAGGCGCAGGCGCTGGGCTTCGACTGCGTCGGCACCACGCTTTACGGCTACACGGCGGAAACGGTGGGCCATTCGCTTCCGGAGAACGACTGCGCGTTCCTGAAGGCCGTGCTGGCCGCCGTGACGGTGCCCGTAATTGCCGAAGGCAACGTGGATACGCCTGAACGCGCGGCCAGATGCCTGGCGCTAGGGGCGCATACGGTCGTTGTCGGCGGTGCGATCACCCGCCCACAGCAAATTACCGAGCGCTTTATGGCGGCGATTGGCGCGCAAAGCACCGATGGAGCATGACCATCCGGCGGGGATCTGCGATACTTATCGTTTATCCCCTTTACTGAGATGACTATGCAGTACCCGATTAACGAGATGTTCCAGACCCTGCAAGGCGAGGGTTACTTTACCGGCGTTCCCGCTATCTTTATTCGTTTACAGGGATGCCCGGTTGGCTGTGCCTGGTGTGATACCAAACATACGTGGGATAAGCTCGCAGATCGGGAAGTGTCGCTGTTTAGCATTCTGGCGAAAACCAAAGAGAGCGATAAGTGGGGCGCGGGCAGTTCAGAAGATCTGCTGGCCATTATTGGTCGTCAGGGCTGGACCGCGCGTCACGTGGTGATCACCGGCGGTGAGCCCTGCATCCACGATCTGACGCCGCTGACCGAGCTGCTCGAAAAGAACGGCTACAGCTGCCAGATTGAAACCAGCGGCACCCATGAAGTGCGCTGCTCGCACACGACCTGGGTGACGGTATCGCCAAAAGTGAATATGCGCGGCGGGTATGACGTGCTGTCTCAGGCGCTGGAACGCGCGGATGAGATTAAGCATCCTGTAGGGCGCGTGCGTGATATCGAAGCGCTGGATGAACTGCTGGCCACGCTGACGGATGAAAAGCAGCGCGTCATTGCGCTACAGCCGATCAGCCAGAAAGACGACGCGACGCGCCTGTGCATCGATACCTGTATTGCGCGCAACTGGCGCCTGTCGATGCAGACGCACAAGTACCTGAATATTGCCTGACCCTTTCGTGGCCCCGCCTATCGCGGGGCACGACCTGAAGGGAGTAACGCCCAGGTCACTCCCACCGAAGCGAGACACATCGCGCTGTTGAAAAGGAGGGCATACTGTGCGGCGCTGGCCATGCCCAGCGGCAGCAGCAGCGCATAGAGCGACGCGGTAACCGCGATCCCCATCGCTCCCCCCAGCGAGCTGCCCATTTTGTACACCCCAGAGGCCACCCCGACTTTGTTTTCTGGCGCGTTCATCACCGCAGTATCCGTTGACGGCGTGGCGTAACATCCCAGCCCCAGACCAAATAAAATGTTACTGAGAAAGACGGTGACGATGTAGATCTCCTTGCTTAAAAACGTGCAGGAGATGAGCGTGATGCCCGTTGCAGTCAGCAGCGGCCCGGTCATCATCGGCAGGCGCGCGCCGTAGCGCTGAAGCAGCTTTTCCCCCACCCGGATCATCGCCAGCACGGTAATCAGATATCCCAGCGTCATCATGCCGGTTTGCAGCGGCGACAGACCTTGGCCCTGCTGCAGCCAGATGCTGGCGATCATCATGGTGCCAATGCAGCCGTTGAGCAAAAAGTTAGAGAATACCGAGGCGCTGTAGGCCCGGTTTTTAAACAGGGCAAAATCAATCAACGCCGCGTCACCCTTGCGTCGCCCGGTGAGCACAAAGCAGGCTGCTGCCAGCGCGGCGCCCCCCAGCACCAGCAGCGACAGGCCGCTGCTCCAGCCCCAGCTGTGGCCTTTGCTGATAAACAGGTTCAGCAGCACCAGCATGCAGACAAAGCTCACCAGACCGCCAATATCCAGCTTATGGCGGCTCGCGCCGTCGCTTCGGCTTTCCGGCGTGCCGCGGATCAGCAGCAGCGCTGCCGCTGCCACCAGCATGGAAAAAATGAAGATCCATCGCCAGCCGAGCGTGGTGGCGATGGCGCCGCCGACAAACGAGCTCAGCCCGCTGCCGCCCCATGAGCCGATGACCCAAAAGCTGATTGCCCGCTGGCGAGCGTTGCCTTGATACCAGGTTTTAATCAGCGCCAGGGTGGCGGGCATGATGCAGGCCGCTGACAGCCCCTGTATCGCTCTCCCCAGCAGAAACAGAACCGGCTCCCACGAGAAAAAAAGCAGGGCGCTGCCGATGATGCTTAGCGCGAGGCCAATATAGGTCATACGCACGCGGCCAAACTTATCGGCAAAGCCGCCGCAGGCAACGACAAAACAGCCGCTGAATAGCGCACTGAGGCTGACCGCCAGCGTGAGGGTTTCAAGGGAGATAGCGAGGCTGTTTTTCATTGCCGGGACAACGTTAATCACCGACTGCGCAAATAACCAGAAGGTCAGAACGCTCATCACAATACCGGCCAGCAGCCGATCGTTACCGGCTTAGGTCGGTGTGCCAGTCAGGGGTACGGTACTCATCGTGCGGCCCTCCGGGGTTGGTGCGTATCAGCGCAGATAGTGCTCGGTCAACGCACTCCAGAGTGCCGCGCCGGTAAGCAGAAGCTTGTCGTTAAAGTCGTAGCCTGGGTTATGCACCATGCAGCGCTCCGGCTCATCGCCCGCGCCGAGGGTGAAGTAACAGCCGTTGGGGTTTTTCTCGAGCATGAACGCAAAATCTTCGCTTCCCATAAAGGCATTCACCGACGTGACGACATCCTGACCGAACAGGTCGGTCGCCACCGTGCGCACCATGTCATTGGCCTGCGGGCTATTGCGCAGCACCGGGCTGCCGTTCACATGACGAATCGTGGCCGTGGCGTTGAAGCTTTCAGCCTGTGCCACGGCAATGTCGTGGATTCGCTGCAGGACGGTTTGACGCACCGCTTCGTCCAGCGTGCGCACGGTCAGCTTCATTAATACCTTATCGTTGATAATATTCGGGGCATGTCCCGCCTGGATGCTGCCCACGGTTACGACGACCGGCTGGAATGGGGTGATATTCCTCGACACAATCGACTGCAGGGCGAGGGTGATATGGCAGGCAACCAGCGTGGCATCAACTGTGTGTTCCGGAACGGCGCCGTGACCCCCTACGCCGTTCACTTCAATATGAACGGTGTCAGAGGAGGCCATCATGGCGCCATCGCGCAGGCCAATTTTCCCAAGCGGCTGGGAGGGCATGTTGTGCAGGCCAAAAATATGGTCGCAGGGGAATTGTTCAAACAGGCCATCTTCAACCATGACGCGCCCGCCATACAGCAGCTCTTCGGCTGGCTGAAAAATCAGATGCAGCGTGCCGCTAAAGTTGCGGGTTCGGGCCAGATACTCTGCTGCATAAAGCAGGGTAGTGGTGTGGCCATCGTGCCCGCAGCCGTGAAATTTACCTTCAACCGTGCTGCTCCACGCTTTGCCGCTATTTTCCTGCATCGGCAGCGCATCCATATCGGCGCGCAGGCCCAGACGTTTGCTGCCGTTTCCTACCTTAAGGGTGCCGACCACCCCGGTTTTGGCCATTCCCCGGTGGACCTCATAGCCCCACTGCTCCAGGAGTGACGCGACGCGGTCGCTGGTTTTGTGCTCCTCGAAGCCTGTTTCGGGATGTCGGTGAAACTCGCGGCGTAATTCAGTGAACTGAGCCTCGGAGCCTCGCAGCGCGTCAACAATTGGATGTGTCATTTTTGTTATCCTTTTCCTGCCAAATGGTGTTAGTTTCGAGTTTATGTCGATCGCATTGCCGGAAAATGTCCTTTTTTGTTGTAAATCGACGCCTTTTTTCTGATTGTTTTTCATACGATTCGGTTATGACAAAAAAGAGTGCGTCATTTTTTGTCTTCGTGGAGGGGCGAATGGAACATCGTGGAAATGAGTTTGCGATAGCCGTTGAGGACATTCGCCTGTTCGCGCAGGATGAAGGCGATTTGCTGACGATACTGTGGGTGCTGGAAGGGCAAGCTGAACTGCAAACCGAGGCGGGACTAAAAAGGGTTCCGACAAATGGCCTTGTAGTGATAAACCGCCATCAGCGATGGAGGCTTATCAGCCAGAACGCGAATGTGACTCTGCGTGTCGTTCTATCCGGACGCTGGGTAATCCAGCTGTACAATGATTTTTTTGCCCATGATTACGCGGTTCCGGAGGAGTCAGGCGGGCGCTGGCCGCAGTGTGACGAGCTTCGGCACCTGCTGCGCCAGCTGCTGGTGGTGACGCTGGTCAACGATCCGCATCGCTACCGGCTGGAGGCGAATCGCTGGCTGAGCGAGATCCTGCTGCTGCTGATTGGTCGCTTTCAGCAGCCCGTCCGCCAGAAACCCCGGAACCAGCACCCCAACGTAAGCAAGCGCATCGCCCGTGTACTTGAGCGGATCGACGCCAGCTACACCCGCCGCATTACGTTGGCCGAAATCGCAGAGAGTGAGTTCGTCTCAGAAGCGTGGCTCTCTCGTCTCTTTCGAAAAGAGACGGGAGCCAGTTTTATGCAGTACATCACTGCCCTGCGGCTGGAAAAAGCGGCTGACGCCCTGTGTCTCACCAGCCGCCCTCTGCATCAGATTGCGCTGGAGAACGGATTTGCCAGCACACGTATGATGACCGATAGTTTCCAGCGCTATCACAATATGTCTCCGGGTGAGTTTCGTAAGGCCGGGCGTCATCGTCCCCTTGCGTTCCGCCCGCGCACGACCGTGGATGAACAGCGTTTCCCTGTTGCGGTAGATACGTTATTTAGCCTGCTTAACGACGCTGAGACCCGCGGTTGGGAACCGTCGCCGCTAACCTACTCCCCGTGTCAGGAGCGGATACTGGATGTGCAGCAGCTTTATCCGCTCTCTTCCGCGCTGCGCCGCACGCGGCTGGTCATCACCCTGCGCGAGCTAGACGATTTGCTGCGAGAGGATGTTCGTCGGCATCTGGAGGCGCTACACGAGGCGATTCCGATTGAGGGCATTGATATCGCCGAACCTTTTCTCAGCAGCCGTCTGTTCGCTACGGGATGGGACGATCCCCAAATGGCGGGCTACGCCTGTTGGTATCATCTGCAGCAATTGTTTACCTGGGTGGCGAAAAAAGGCTGGACGGTCCTGCTGCACACGGGGGTCACTACCCGCTGCGATCTCCTGACGCGCTTTTTGCAGCTTTCGGTTAACCGATTTTTGCCCGACATTACCGCTGGCTGGCACGTCGTCATGCACTGGTCTCCCCAGGCAAACGCGGAAACCCAGGAGCACGCCTGGCGGGCGCAGCGGGCGGCGCTGAGGGCCTACCTTCCGCAGGCAAAATTGGGGGTGTGGCATCGCTTCTCCCCCGATGGTAGCGAGCTGAGCGGTGACGCGCTGTTCCGTTCTGACATTCTGGACGAGGCTGATTTCCTCGCATGTCCGGCAGATGCCAACGAGCTGCTCGATCTGGCGCAGCTGGATCCCGCGCATCTTTCCTCGTCTGAAAATTACCCGGTGCTAAAGGTCCGCCAGATCCTCGCCGCCCTTCGCCAGCGGCAGCGGACGCTGCCGGTATGGTTACTCTCGTGGAATACTCTTACGGGGAATACGCGGGCGACCAACGGCTGGTTTTTTCGCGGTGCGCTGTTGATGCAGAATCTGCTCGGGCTTTCAGAACAGGTATGGCTGGCGGGATTCTGGCTTAATTCTGGTTTACAGGGGGAAGCGAGGGCGAACAACACCCTCGATACATCAAGCCTTGCGCTTCAATATAATCACGGCCTTCCACGGCCCATCTATTGGGTACTCTGGCTGTGGCAGCGTCTGCGGGGAGAGGTGCTCGTTAACGACAAGAGCGTGCTGCTGCTCCGCCATCAGGGGCGATATCAGCTGCTGTTGCGTAACGTGGTGGTCTTCAATCCTCTGCTCTCCAGCGAGGAGGCTTTTATTCAGCGTTTTCGCCAGCAGTATCATCTTGAGCTGCGAGGAATGCGCGGTCACTGGCGCATAAAGAGACATTTGTTCGATCGGCACAACGGTGCGCTCTACCCATTGCTTGAAGAAGTACACAGCGACAGCGGGCCTGATGAGGAGATGTGGCGCTGGATTGCGCACAAAGCGCGCCCAACGCTTTCCTTACGCGATGAACGGCTTTATGACGGCTGGCAAATTACAGAATCGCTGGAAAGTAACGCGCTTGTGCTCTATGAGTTCACGCCGCTAAAAGTGCGTGGGGAAGAGGAGAATCACTCCCCGCGATAGATGCAGCCCGCGGTGCAGGTCTCTTTGATCATCACCGCGCTCAGCAGCGGTACCAGCGGCTTCATCTGATCCCAAATCCATTTTGCCAGCACTTCGCTGGTCGGGTTTTCAAGGCCCGGGATCTCATTCAGGTAGTAGTGATCCAGACGATCGTAGGTCGGCTTAAACGCCGCCTTCAGCTCGGCAAAATCCATGATCCAACCGGTATGCGGATCAACTTCACCGGTGATCTCAAGACGCACCATGAACGAATGCCCGTGCAGACGGCCACATTTATGTCCTTCAGGGACATGCGGAAGGTGGTGGGCGGCTTCGAAGGTGAAATCTTTAAACAGTGTGGTGGACATGATCGCTCTCAGTAATGCGGAAAAAACCGCCGCATAGTACCGGAAAGCACAATTTTTAGCATTAACTAAAACGGCTCAATAGGTACTGAGCCGCTAAATGTCCAGTTTTTGTTAATTTTATTATTATATTTCAATAGGTTAATTAATCGCTTTTACTGTTAAGAACGATAAGTAAAACAGGTTAGTCCATTTGGTTATTTATTATTTCCATCCCTTCTTTAATTGTTATTATCCTCGCCGTTAACCTTATCTTCAGTTTGGATTTATTCGCTTAAAGTCCGCTTGGCTACTGGAACATAACGACGCATGACAACACAGGCCCCACCTTCAAATTTGCTTCCCCTGAACCCGGAGCAACTGGCGCGCCTTCAGGCTGCCACCTCTGATTTTTCTCCCACTCAGCTTGCCTGGGTCTCCGGTTATTTCTGGGGAATGCTCAATCAGCAGCCTGGCGCTGTGGCGGGTGCACCGGCTACGGCCGTTGAGATTCCGGCCATTACCCTGATTTCCGCCTCGCAGACGGGCAACGCCCGCCGCGTGGCCGAAGCGCTGCGCGACGACCTGCTGGCCGCTAAACTGAACGTGAACCTGGTCAACGCCGGGGATTATAAATTCAAGCAAATCGCGTCGGAAAAACTGCTGGTGGTGGTCGCCTCTACGCAGGGTGAAGGTGAACCAGCTGAAGAAGCGGTGGCGCTGCATAAGTTCCTGTTCTCGAAAAAAGCGCCGAAGCTGGATGGGACGGCGTTTGCCGTCTTTGGCCTGGGCGATACCTCCTATGAATTCTTCTGCCAGTCCGGCAAAGACTTCGACAGCAAGCTGGCGGAGCTGGGCGCGGAGCGTCTGCTGGACCGCGTTGATGCGGATGTCGAATACCAGACCGCCGCCGCTGAATGGCGTGCCCGCATCGTTGAAGTGCTAAAAGCGCGCGTGCCGAAAGAGACCTCGACGCAGGCCGCGTTCACCGCGACGGGTGCTGTTAACGACATCCACACCAGCCCGTACACCAAAGAGGCGCCGCTGACGGCGAGCCTGTCGGTGAACCAGAAAATTACCGGCCGCGACTCGGAAAAAGACGTGCGTCATATCGAAATCGATTTAGGCGACTCGGGGCTGCGCTATCAGCCTGGCGATGCGCTGGGCGTCTGGTATCAGAACGATCCGGCGCTGGTGAAAGAGCTGGTTGAGCTGCTGTGGCTGAAAGGCGACGAGCCTGTCACCGTTGACGGCAAATCGCTGCCGTTATCCGAGGCGCTGCAGTGGCATTTCGAACTGACGGTGAACACCCCGAATATCGTCGAAAATTATGCCACCTTAACGCGCAGCGAATCCCTGCTGCCGCTGGTGGGCGACAAGGCGAAACTGCAGCATTACGCCGCGACGACGCCGATTGTCGATATGGTGCGTTTCTCTCCAGCTCAGCTGGATGCCGATGCGCTGATCGGCCTGCTGCGTCCGCTGACTCCGCGCCTGTACTCCATAGCTTCTTCGCAGGCCGAAGTGGAGAGTGAAGTGCATGTTACCGTCGGCGTGGTGCGCTACGACATCGAAGGCCGCGCGCGCGCGGGTGGGGCGTCGAGCTTCCTGGCCGATCGCGTGGAAGAAGAGGGCGAAGTGCGCGTCTTTATCGAGCACAACGACAACTTCCGCCTGCCGGCAAACCCGGAAACACCGGTCATCATGATTGGCCCGGGCACCGGCATTGCGCCGTTCCGCGCCTTCATGCAGCAGCGCGCGGCAGACGGCGCGTCGGGTAAGAACTGGCTGTTCTTCGGCAATCCGCACTTTACCGAAGATTTCCTCTACCAGGTTGAGTGGCAGCGCTATGTGAAAGAAGGCGTACTGACCCGCATCGATCTGGCCTGGTCCCGCGACCAGAAAGAAAAAGTATACGTACAAGACAAACTGCGCGAACAGGGCGCAGAGCTGTGGCGCTGGATCAATGACGGTGCCCACATTTATGTCTGCGGCGACGCCAATCGCATGGCGAAAGACGTTGAGCAGGCACTGCTGGAAGTTATTGCCGAATTCGGCGGTATGGATGCCGAAACGGCGGATGAATTTTTAAGTGAGCTGCGCGTTGAGCGCCGTTATCAGCGAGATGTCTACTAATGAGCGAAAAACATCCAGGGCCACTGGTGGTCGAAGGTAAACTGACAGACGCCGAGCGCATGAAGCTGGAAAGCAACTATCTGCGCGGCACCATTGCTGAAGATCTGAATGACGGTCTCACCGGCGGTTTTAAAGGCGACAACTTCCTGCTGATCCGCTTCCACGGCATGTACCAGCAGGACGACCGCGACATCCGCGCCGAGCGTGCCGAGCAGAAGCTGGAGCCGCGTCACGCGATGCTGCTGCGCTGCCGTCTGCCGGGCGGGGTGATCACCACCAAGCAGTGGCAGGCGATCGACAAGTTTGCCGGTGAAAACACGATCTACGGCAGCATTCGTCTAACCAACCGTCAGACCTTCCAGTTCCACGGCATTCTGAAGAAGAACGTTAAGCCGGTGCACCAGATGCTGCACTCGGTCGGGCTGGACGCGCTGGCGACCGCCAACGACATGAACCGTAACGTGCTCTGCACCTCGAACCCGTATGAGTCCGAGCTGCACGCCGAAGCCTACGAGTGGGCGAAGAAGATCTCTGAGCACCTGCTGCCGCGTACGCGCGCCTATGCCGAGATTTGGCTCGATCAGGAAAAAGTCGCGACCACCGACGAAGAACCGATCCTTGGCCAGACCTACCTGCCGCGCAAGTTTAAAACCACGGTAGTGATCCCGCCGCAGAACGATATCGACCTGCACGCCAACGACATGAACTTCGTGGCGATAGCCGAAAACGGCAAGCTGGTGGGCTTTAACCTGCTGGTGGGCGGCGGCCTGTCCATCGAACATGGTAACAAGAAAACCTACGCCCGTACCGCGAGCGAGTTCGGCTTCCTGCCGCTCGAGCATACGCTGGCCGTGGCGGAAGCGGTGGTGACGACCCAGCGCGACTGGGGTAACCGTACCGATCGTAAAAACGCGAAAACCAAATACACCCTGGAGCGCGTGGGCGTGGAGACGTTCAAAGCGGAAGTGGAGCGTCGTGCGGGCATCAAATTTGAGCCGATCCGCCCTTACGAATTCACCGGTCGCGGCGATCGCATTGGCTGGGTAAAAGGCATCGACAATAAATGGCACCTGACGCTGTTTATTGAAAACGGCCGTATTCTGGATTATCCGGGACGTCCGCTGAAAACCGGTCTGCTGGAAATTGCGAAGATCCACAAAGGTGAGTTCCGCATTACCGCTAACCAGAACCTGATTATTGCCGGCGTGCCGGAAAGCCAGAAGGCGAAGATCGAGAAGCTGGCGCGCGAACACGGGTTAATGGATGCGGTTAAGCCGCAGCGTGAAAACTCGATGGCCTGCGTATCGTTCCCGACCTGCCCGCTGGCGATGGCCGAAGCGGAACGTTTCCTGCCGTCGTTTACCGACAAAGTGGAAGCGATTCTGGAAAAACACGGCATTCCGGACGAGCATATTGTTATGCGCGTCACCGGTTGTCCGAACGGCTGTGGTCGCGCGATGCTGGCCGAGCTTGGTCTGGTGGGGAAAGCGCCGGGGCGCTATAACCTGCATCTGGGCGGTAACCGTATCGGCACGCGCATTCCGCGCATGTTCCGCGAGAACATCACCGAGCCGGAAATTCTTGATTCCATCGACGAGCTTGTCGGGCGCTGGGCGAAAGAGCGCGAAGCGGGTGAAGGCTTCGGCGACTTTACGGTGCGTGCGGGCATCATTCGCCCGGTGCTCGATCCCGCAAGGGATTTCTGGGAGTAACCACGAGAGGTAACTATGTCCGAACTCGATCTAAACGCCCTTAATGACCTGCCAAAAGTCGAACGTATTCTGGCGCTGGCAGAAACCAATGCTCACCTTGAAAAGCTGGACGCCGAAGGGCGCGTGGCGTGGGCGCTGGAAAACCTGCCGGGAGAATATGTGCTCTCGTCGAGCTTTGGTATTCAGGCGGCGGTCAGCCTGCATCTGGTGAATCAGATCCGTCCGGACATTCCGGTGATCCTCACCGATACCGGCTACCTGTTCCCGGAAACCTACCAGTTTATTGACGAGCTGACGGACAAGCTCAAGCTGAACCTTAAGGTCTACCGCGCGACGGAAAGCGCGGCCTGGCAGGAGGCGCGCTACGGTAAGCTGTGGGAACAGGGCGTTGAGGGCATTGAGAAATACAATGAGATCAACAAGGTCGAGCCGATGAACCGGGCGCTGAAAGAGCTTAATGCTCAGACGTGGTTTGCGGGCCTGCGCCGCGAGCAGTCCGGCAGCCGGGCAACCTTACCGGTGCTGGCGGTGCAGCGCGGCGTGTTTAAAGTGCTGCCGATTATCGACTGGGATAACCGGACGGTGTACCAGTATCTGCAAAAACACGGGCTGAAGTACCATCCGCTGTGGGATCAGGGCTATCTGTCAGTGGGGGATACCCACACCACGCGTAAGTGGGAACCGGGAATGGCGGAAGAAGAGACGCGATTCTTCGGGCTGAAGCGCGAGTGCGGGCTGCACGAAGGGTGATCCTTTATCCACCCTCTCCCTGTGGGAGAGGGTTGGGGTGAGGGCATCAGGCCCCGCTATACTTAAAAACCTCAGGCTTTCCCCGCTTTCGCCAGCTCCTTCACCAGCGGCAACATCACCTTCACTATATCACGGCTGCGGTGTTCAATCCGCTGCGGCAGCGCGCGATCGATGTGCTGCTGATTATCCAGCATCACGTTGTGCCAGCTTGTCCCGTCCGGGAAGGCTTTCGATTTAGCCCGCTGCTGGTAGCCATCTTTTTTGCCCAGCGCCCAGTTTGTCGCTTCCACATACAGCACAGGAATGCCCGCCTTATCGAACACTTCCCCGTCGTTGCAGCAGCCTGTTCCTCGCGGATAATCCGGGTTACCGCCGGGATTGCTGGTGGCATAAACGCCATGGCTGCGGGCAATCGCCAGCGCACGGTCGCGCGTCAGTTTTCGCACGGTACCCGGTGTACTCTGCCCGCTGTTGAAATAGAGCTTGTCGCCGACGATAAGGTTGTCGAGGTTGATCACCAGCAGCGTATTTTTCTTCTCCTCGGCGCTCATGCGTTTAAGGAGATTCTCAGCGCCGAGTTTGCCCTCTTCTTCACCGCTGGTGGCAACAAAACGAATGCCATATTGGGTGGGAATATCTTTCATCCGCTCGGCCAGTTCGAGCATCACGCCCAGGCCTGCAGCGTTGTCGTCCATGCCCTGCAGCGTCAGCCCGCCGAGGTTGTTATCCGTGTCGGCATCGCTCATCGGAGCGTAGGTATCAAGGTGCGCCATAATAATAATTTGCTCTTTTGCGCTGCCTTCGTGGGCCGCAATTACCGTACTGCCGGTCACGTTATGCCAGTTTTTCGTTTTATTTCGCGAGGTATAGACGTAGCGGCTGTGAAACGACCGGATGTCGCTCTGGTAACCCATCTCAGCAAACTGCTGGCGAAGATAGTCCGCGGAGAGCATTTCCGCAGGCGAACCGGTCATGCGGCCAGGGAAAACGGTGGCAATATGCCGCGCCTGCATATTGGCGATTTCACCATAAGGTTGGTTTTTTGCCTGAGCAGGAAGAATAAAGCAAACGCCGAGCGCCAGGGCAGCAATACGGTGGCGCGTTGCGGAAAACATAGTGAGTCCTTAAAAACAGAGCAAAATAATAACCCGCCTAGTATGAAACTGTGATCGTCCATACACAATTTGAATTGCTCTTAAATGCCCGAAATTTCGCGCGTTAAGCACTTTTTGGTATTAGCATTTTCACGGCGTTATTCCATTGAGTAACTACTCATTCCAATTCGTAATTTCATTCGGTCTAAGCCGCCCCCTATAGTCCCTCTATTCCTCGTTGTTAGTGAGTTGTTGCCTGTGGACTATCTGCCCTTATTTGCTGCGATTAAAGAGAAACCGGTGCTGGTTGTTGGCACGGGTGAAATCGCCGATCGCAAAATCGCGTTTCTGCAGCGCGCAGGGGCCCAGGTGCAGGTCGTTGCAGAGGCAGATTTTCACGAGTCACAAATCGACAGCGTGGTGCTGGTTATTGCGGCGACCGAAGATCGTGAACTGAACCGGCGGATCTCCGACGCCGCGCAGGCCCGTTATCGCCTTGTGAACGTGGTGGACGACCAGCCGTTGTGCTCGTTTATCTTTCCGTCGATCGTTGACCGTTCGCCGCTGCTGGTGGCGATCTCCTCCGGCGGTACCGCACCGGTGCTGGCGCGCGTGCTGCGTGAAAAAATCGAAGCGCTGCTGCCGACCAGCCTCGGGCGCATGGCGGAGAAAGCCAGCTACTGGCGTAACCACCTGAAAACCCGCCTGACCAGCGTGACTGAACGCCGTCGCTTCTGGGAACGCGTGTTTCGCGGCCGCTTCGCCAGCCTGATGCATGCCGGCAATGAAACGGCTGCGCAGAAAATCCTCGAGGATGAACTGGATAACCCCGGCAGCACGGGCGGGGAGATCATCCTGGTAGGCGCGGGGCCTGGCGATGCCGGGCTCCTGACGCTGCGCGGCCTGCAGGTGCTGCAGGACGCGGACGTCGTGTTCTACGACCATCTGGTCACCGACGGCGTGCGCGAGCTGATCCGTCGCGACGCGGAGCAAATCTGCGTGGGCAAACGGGCAGGCGAGCACTCGGTGCCGCAGCACGACACCAACCAGATGCTGGTTGACGCTGCCAAAGCGGGCAAAACCGTGGTGCGCCTGAAGGGGGGCGACCCGTTCATTTTCGGACGCGGCGGCGAAGAGCTGCAGGCGGCAGCCGAAGCGGGCGTACCGTTCCAGGTGGTGCCCGGCATCACGGCGGCCTCTGCGGTGACGGCCTACGCCGGTATTCCGCTGACCCATCGCGATTACGCCCAGAGCGTCACCTTTGTGACCGGCCACTACAAGGCCGACAGTACGCCGTTTGACTGGTCGCATCTCGCCCAGAGCCGCCAGACGCTGGCGATATACATGGGCACGATGAAGGCGGCGGATATCAGCGAACAGCTTATTCAGCACGGTCGCGAGGCGACGACGCCCGTTGCCGTCATTTCTCGCGGCACGCGCGTCGATCAGCACGTTGCGACGGGCACGCTGGAATATCTTGCAACCCTGGCGAAAGACGCCCCTATGCCCGCCCTGATAGTGGTGGGTGAAGTGGTGCAGCTGCACAGCACGCTCGCCTGGTTCCAACACACAACCGATACAGAAGGCTTTGGCTCTTCTGTTGTAAATTTGGCTTAAGGAACGGTTATGGACCAAAAACGTCTTACACACCTGCGGCAGCTTGAAGCGGAGAGTATCCATATCATCCGCGAAGTGGCCGCCGAGTTTTCTAACCCGGTGATGATGTACTCCATCGGTAAAGATTCCAGCGTCATGCTGCATCTGGCGCGTAAAGCGTTTTATCCGGGTACGCTGCCGTTCCCGCTGCTGCACGTGGATACCGGCTGGAAATTCCGCGAAATGTACGAGTTCCGCGATCGTACCGCGAAAGCCTACGGCTGCGAGCTGCTGGTGCACAAAAACCCGGAAGGGGTGGCGATGGGCATTAACCCGTTCGTGCACGGCAGCGCCAAACATACCGATATCATGAAGACCGAAGGGCTGAAGCAGGCGCTGAACAAATATGGTTTTGACGCGGCCTTCGGCGGCGCGCGCCGTGACGAAGAGAAATCCCGCGCCAAAGAGCGTATCTACTCCTTCCGCGACCGCTTCCACCGCTGGGACCCAAAAAACCAGCGCCCGGAGCTGTGGCACAACTACAACGGCCAGATCAACAAGGGCGAAAGCATCCGCGTCTTCCCGCTCTCCAACTGGACCGAGCTGGATATCTGGCAGTATATCTATCTGGAAAACATCGAGATCGTTCCGCTGTACCTGGCCGCCGAGCGCCCTGTGCTGGAGCGTGACGGCATGCTGATGATGATCGACGACGATCGCATCGACCTGCAGCCGGGTGAAGTGATCAAAAAACAGATGGTGCGTTTCCGCACCCTCGGCTGCTGGCCGCTGACCGGCGCGGTGGAATCCAACGCCCAGACGCTGCCGGAGATCATCGAAGAGATGCTGGTGTCGACCACCAGCGAGCGACAGGGGCGCGTGATTGACCGCGACCAGGCAGGCTCCATGGAGCTGAAGAAACGTCAGGGTTATTTCTAAGGAGCCGCCATGAATACCACTATTGCTCAACAAATTGCCAACGAAGGCGGCGTGGAAGCGTATCTGCACGCGCAACAACACAAAAGCCTGCTGCGTTTTCTGACCTGCGGCAGCGTGGATGACGGGAAAAGTACCCTGATTGGCCGCCTGCTGCACGATACGCGCCAGATTTACGAAGATCAGCTCTCTTCCCTGCATAACGACAGTAAACGTCACGGTACCCAGGGCGAAAAGCTGGATCTGGCGCTGCTGGTTGACGGCCTGCAGGCGGAGCGCGAGCAGGGCATCACCATCGATGTGGCCTACCGCTATTTCTCTACCGAGAAGCGCAAATTTATTATCGCCGACACCCCGGGGCACGAACAGTACACCCGCAATATGGCGACCGGCGCGTCGACCTGCGACCTGGCGATCCTGCTGATGGACGCGCGTAAAGGCGTGCTGGATCAGACCCGTCGCCACAGCTTTATCTCGACGCTGCTGGGGATCAAACACCTGGTGGTGGCGGTCAACAAGATGGATCTGGTGAACTTCAGCGAAGAAAAATTCGAGGAGATCCGCCAGAGCTATCTGACCTTTGCTGAACAGCTGCCGGGCAACCTGGATATCCGCTTTGTGCCGCTCTCGGCGCTGGAAGGGGATAACGTCGCGTCCCAAAGCGCGAACATGCCGTGGTACAGCGGCCCGACGCTGCTGGAAGTGCTGGAAACGGTTGAAATTCAGCGCGTGGTCGACACCCAGCCGATGCGCTTCCCGGTGCAGTACGTGAACCGTCCAAACCTCGATTTCCGCGGCTTCTCCGGCACTATTGCTTCCGGTTCCGTGAAGGTGGGGCAGCGCGTTAAGGTACTGCCATCCGGCGTGGAGTCAGCAATCGCTCGCATCGTGACGTTCGACGGCGACCTGCAGGAAGCCGGGGCAGGGGAAGCGGTCACGCTGGTGCTGAAAGACGAAATTGATATCAGCCGCGGTGACCTGCTGGTCGACGCGCAGGAGACGCTGGCGGCGGTGCAGGGCGCGTCCGTGGACGTGGTGTGGATGGCCGAACAGCCGCTGACCGCAGGCCAGAGCTACGACATCAAAATTGCCGGGAAGAAAACCCGCGCCCGCGTGGACGGCATTCAGTTCCAGGTGGACATCAACAACCTGACCCACCGTGACGTGAGCGAGCTGCCGCTGAACGGTATTGGCCTGGTGGATCTGACCTTCGACGAGCCGCTGGTGCTGGATCCGTATCAGCAGAACCCGGTAACCGGCGGGCTGATCTTTATTGACCGCCTGACCAACGTTACCGTCGGTGCTGGCATGGTGCGCGAGCCTAACGCGCAGGCGAGCGTGACCTCTGAGTTCAGCGCCTTCGAGCTGGAGCTGAACGCGCTGGTGCGTAAGCACTTCCCGCACTGGGGCGCGCGCGATCTGCTGGGAGGCAAGTAATGGCTGCCCATGATGAGAACGTCGTCTGGCATCCTCATCCGGTCACCGTCGCCCAGCGCGAACAGCTT
>NZ_CDRQYH010000056.1:0-23857 GCF_977039595.1 Enterobacter sp. | reverse complement strand
AATGCGTGAAAAAGATGAAAAAATCCCGCTGCGCCACGGCGTGCTGGGCCAGGAAACCTGTGGCCCGGGCGGCATCTCCTACGGCATGCGCTCTATCGGCGGCGTGCTGGAGCTGGTGGATTACATGGAGCAGTACTCCCCAAACGCGTGGATGCTGAACTACTCCAACCCGGCGGCGATTGTCGCGGAAGCCACGCGCCGTCTGCGTCCGAACGCCAAAATCCTCAACATCTGCGATATGCCGATCGGCATTGAAGGGCGCATGGCGCAGATTGTCGGCCTGAAGGACCGCAAAGAGATGCGCGTGCGCTACTACGGCCTGAATCACTTCGGCTGGTGGACGTCGATTGAAGACCTGAACGGCAACGATCTGATGCCGAAGCTGCGCGAATACGTGGCGAAAAACGGCTATGTTCCGCCTTCGGAGGATGCGCACACCGAAGCGAGTTGGAACGATACGTTCGCTAAAGCAAAAGACGTGCAGGCGCTGGATCCGGACACCATGCCGAACACCTACCTGAAGTATTACCTGTTCCCGGACTACGTGGTCGCGCATTCCAACCCGGAACGCACCCGCGCCAATGAGGTCATGGATCACCGTGAAAAGCATGTGTTCAGTTCCTGCCGGGCGATTATCGAGGCGGGCAAATCCTCCGCCGGTGAGCTGGAAATTGATGAACATGCGTCGTACATCGTCGATCTGGCGACGGCAATTGCCTTTAACACCCAGGAGCGGATGCTGCTGATTGTGCCTAACAACGGGGCCATCCATAACTTCGATGCCGACGCGATGGTGGAGATACCGTGCCTGGTGGGCCATAACGGTCCTGAGCCGCTTACGGTGGGCGATATTCCACACTTCCAGAAAGGGCTGATGAGCCAGCAGGTGGCGGTGGAAAAACTGGTGGTGGATGCCTGGGAGCAGCGCTCGTATCAGAAACTCTGGCAGGCGATCACCCTGTCGAAAACCGTGCCGAGCGCGTCCGTCGCGAAAGCGATTCTGGATGACCTGATCGAGGCCAACAAGGATTACTGGCCAGAGCTGCACTGATCGTCCTGACCGACATCGCCCGATGTCGGTCTCCTTGTCCTTGTCGATTTACGCTATGCTGAAGCCTGCCCGTAGCTCGACAAGGAACCTTCATGAAAATTTCCCGCCTCGGCGAAGCGCCGGACTACCGCTTCTCGCTGGCTAATGAACGCACGTTTTTAGCGTGGATCCGCACCGCGCTGGGATTCCTTGCCGCAGGGGTGGGTCTCGACCAGCTCGCGCCTGATTTTGCCACGCCGCTGATTCGAGAGGTGCTGGCGCTGCTCCTGTGCTTGTTTGCGGGCGTACTGGCGATTTACGGCTATCTGCGCTGGCTGCGCAATGAGAAGGCGATGCGTCTGAAGCAGGATCTGCCCTATACGCGCGGGTTACTCATCATCAGCGCGGTTTTGCTGGCGGTGGCGGGCGTGGTGATGGTGCTGGTGTTCTATGGCGGATAGCCGCAAAGCGCGACGGGAAGCGGACCCCGGCCTGCAGCCGGAGCGGACGTCGCTCGCCTGGCTGCGTACGCTGCTGGGGTATGGCGCGCTGATTGCCCTGGCGATTAAGCACAACTGGCACCGCACCGGGGTGCCGTTCTGGATCTCGCTTGTTGTGCTGGCGCTGGTGGCGATCGTTTTATGGCGCTATACCCGCAGCCGTAACCTGATGGACGTGGCGCAGAACGACTTTGTGCAGCCGAAGGCGGTGCGGGATAAGTTCCTGATTGCTCTGGCCGTGCTGTCTCTGTCTTTACTCTTCGCAGTGACTCACATTCAGCAAATTGTGAGCTTTTAAAGCCCGGTGGCAGCTACGCCTTACCGGGCCTACGATTAGCGGCCTTTTGCTAAATACTTTGCCATCTCGTCTTCCGGCACCATCCCGCCGCCGGTCGCCCACACAACGTGGGTAACGTTCGCACCGGCACTGACGCGCACCGGCCCGGCCATCCCCGCCAGCGCCGACGGTTCCAGACGAATGCCTTCCTCCTGCGCCAGCCAGCCGAGCATGTCGTACATGCTCTGATCGGAAAGCGTATAGAACCCATCAAGCAGGCGCTCCATCGCGCGGCCCACGAAGCCGGAGGCACGTCCTACCGCCAGTCCGTCCGCCGCCGTCACGTTATCAATGCCCAGGTCCTGCACGGCAATTTCATCGTGCAGGCCGGTGTAAACCCCCAGCAGCATGCACGGGGAGTGCGTGGGCTCCGCGAAGAAGCAGTGAACGTTGTCGCCAAAGGCCAGCTTCAGGCCAAACGCCACGCCGCCGGGGCCGCCGCCGACGCCGCACGGCAGGTAGACATACAGCGGATGCTCCGCATCCACCACGCGGCCCTGTGCGGCAAACTGCGCCTTCAGCCGCTCGCCTGCCACCGCGTAGCCCAGGAACAGGGTGCGGGAGTTTTCATCGTCAATGAAGAAACAGTTAGGATCGCTTTCCGCCGCTTTGCGTCCCTGCTCCACCGCCACGCCGTAATCCTGCTCGTATTCCACGACGATCACGCCGTGGCTGCGCAGTTTGGCTTTCTTCCACTCGCGGGCGTCGGCGGACATATGCACCGTCACCTTAAAGCCGATGCGGGCGCTCATAATGCCGATGGACATACCCAGGTTGCCGGTTGAGCCCACGGCGATGCTGTACTGGCTGAAGAAGTCCTTAAAGCGCGGCTCCAGCAGAACGCTGTAGTCGTCTTCAACGCTCAGCAACCCGGCTTCCAGCGCCAGTTTTTCCGCGTGGGTCAGCACCTCATAGATACCGCCGCGCGCTTTAATCGAGCCGGAGATCGGCAAATGGCTGTCTTTTTTCAGCAGCAGGGTGCCGGGAATGGCCTTGCCGGACTCTTTCTCCAGCCGCGCCTGCATTGCCGGAATCGCGACCAGTTCGGATTCAATAATCCCGCCCGTTGCCGCCGTCTCCGGGAAGGCTTTCGCCAGATAAGGCGCGAAGCGTTTCAGGCGAGCGTGGGCGTCGTCCACGTCGGCTTTGGTCAGCCCGACATAGGGCAGCCCTTCAGCCAGCGTCGTGGTGCGCGGGTTAAGCCAGGTGGTTTCTTTCAGGGCAATCAGATCCTCAACCAGAGGAAACTGTGCGGTTAAAGTAGTGATAGTTGCGTTTTCCATAATACGTCTCTTCGCGCTCAGATAATGAAAGAAAGCAGGAATGTGCCGCCAAGTGCAAGCACCGAGGCGATAAACGTCGCCGTCGTATAGTATTTGAAGGTCTCATTCAGGGTCGCGCCGCAGTATTGCTTCACCAGCCAGAAGAGAGAATCGGTCACGATCGTGCAGCCAATCGCGCCGGAACCGATGGCAATGGTGATGATCTCCGGGCTGACGTTCGGGTAGAGCGGCAGCATCGGCGCGACTATCGCCGTGGCGCCCATCATCGCGACTGTGGCGGAGCCAACCGCGGCATGCAGCACCAGCGCCACCAGCCAGGCGAGCAGGATAGGGTGCATGTGCAGGTTAGAGAGAATTTGCGCCAGCGAGTCCGCCAGCCCGCTGGTTTTCAGGATGGCGTTGAACGCGCCGCCCGCGCCGATAATCAGCAAAATGTTGGCGATAGAGCCGAAGCCATGCTCCGTATGGGTTAGCATCGCGCCCATGCCCATATGCTGGCGGATGCCCAGCAGGTAGTAGGCGACAAACACGGCGATAAACATCGCGGTGATGGGGTTGCCGATAAACTCCAGCAGCGTATACAGCGTGCCGTCTTTTGCCATGTTCAGTTCGGCGATGGTCTTCACCAGCATCAGGGCAATCGGCAGCAGCACCGTGAACAGCGTGGCGCCCAGCGACGGCAGGGTGTGCTCTTCCCGCACCTTCAGGTCTGAAAATTCTGCCGGAACCGGTTTAAACGGCAGACGATTGCCGAGCAGCTTCAGGAACAGCGGGCCACCGACCATAGAGGCCATCAGGCCCACCAGCAGGCCGTAGACGATCACCGTCCCGACGTCCGCCCCTAATTTATTGGTCACAAACAGCGCGGCCGGATGCGGCGGCACCACGCAGTGCACCGCCATCAGCGCGGTACAGAGCGGAATGGCCAGCTTAAGCAGCGACGTGTTGGTCTTTTTGGCGATGGAAAACGCCAGCGGGATCAGCAGAACCACGCCCACTTCCACGAACAGCGTAATGCCGCAGATTAGGCCTACCAGCACCATAATCACGTCTGCCGACAGCCAGCGGCAGCGCTGCAGGGCGATCCCGATGCGCTCTGCCGCGCCCGAAACCTCCATCATCTTGCCTAGAATGGTTACAAGGCCGATAACCGCCGCCAGAAAGCCCAGCGTGCCGCCAATCCCGCTCTCGATGGCGTTTACCATATCCAGCGGGCTCATTCCCATCATTGCACCGACGAAAAAGCTCGCCAGCAGCAGCGCGAGGAATGGGTGAAACTTCAGTTTTACGATGGTTAAAACAATCAACACGATGCTGACAAGCAGCGTTGCCACAACCCAGACCTGAGATCCCATATCTCACCTCATCCTTATGTCATCTGGGGGTATTGGACGAAAAAGCGGCGTGGGCTGACAAACGATATAATTTGGCGTTCAGATGAGCCAGATTGAATCAAGTGAGTGACTATGCTCTAAAAAACGCACTTAATCTGCATTAGGGTCACATAAATTCACCCAGGAACGGTATGCTGAGCGCAGAAAACACGCGTGAGAATTGTGATGACCGATGCAAATGAAGCCAGAAACCGGCTATTAAACGGCTGGCAGCTGTCGAAAATGTACACCTTTGAAGTGGCTGCCCGGCATGAATCCTTCGCGCTGGCGGCGGAGGAACTGTCGCTTAGCCCCAGCGCGGTAAGCCACCGCATCAACCTGCTGGAAGAAGAGCTGGGTATTCAGCTGTTTGTCCGTTCGCACCGTAAAGTCGAACTGACGCAGGAGGGAAAGCGCGTTTACTGGACGCTAAAATCGTCCCTCGACACCCTGAATCAGGAGATCCTGGACATCAAAAACCAGGCGCTGTCCGGCACGCTGACGGTCTACTCCCGGCCATCGATCGCTCAGTGCTGGCTGGTACCCATGCTGGGTGACTTTACCCGCCGCTATCCGTCGATTTCGCTCACCATCCTGACCGGCAATGATTACGTCAATATGCAGCGAACGGGTGTCGATCTGGCGCTCTATTTCGACGATACGCCACCAAACCATCTGTCTCATCACTTCCTGATGGACGAGGAGATTTTGCCCGTCTGCTCCCCGCGGTATGCCCGCGAGCATGAACTGCTGAAAAACCCTGATAACCTCAGCCACTGCACGCTGCTGCACGACCGTCAGGCCTGGAGTAACGATTCCGGTACGGATGAATGGCTGAGCTGGGCGCAGCACTTTGCGGTGAATATGCCGCCATCGTCGGGTATCGGTTTCGATCGCTCTGATTTGGCGATTATTGCGGCCATCAATCACGTTGGCGTCGCGATGGGCAGAAAGCGGCTGGTGCAGAAGAGGCTCGAACGGGGCGAGCTGATCGCCCCGTTTGGTGACAAGACCCTGAAATGCCATCAGCACTACTATGTCTCGACGCTTTCTGGCCGTCAGTGGCCGAAAATAGACGCCTTTATCGGCTGGCTGAAAGAACTGGCAGGTTGAAGAATTATTACGCTTTCGCTCTACACCAAATGTGAAAAAGCGTGCTAAATACAGGTAATGCTTTCGATTTATCCAGGGTAAACCGTGTTAAAGCCTTTTATTGCCTTTGCATTACTGATCTCTTCCGGCTGGGCGATGGCCGCTGAGCCGCCGCTGACGGCTGCCCGTTATGCGCAGCAGCTGGGCGTCGGGATGGATGTGGACTGGGCGCGCACCGAACGCGGCATACGTGAATTCGACCCGCTGGTGGTCCGCGATTTTCGTGCAAAAGGCATTACCCACGTGCGCATCCGCGTGGCCGATGAGCCGACGGAAGCGCGGTTAATTCACCTTCGCAAGCTGGTAGAAGCCTGCGAGCAGTATGGCGTGATCCCGATAATTGCTTATCAGGCTGATGAATATAAAAACGACCCGAAAGCCGATAACGAGAAAGAGACGGTCAACTGGTGGATTGCCGTGGCACACTATTTCGGCCAAAGCTATCCGCAGCTGGGTTTTGATCTCATCTATGAGCCGGCCGACAAGCTTAACCACAGCCTGGCGTCGCTAAACCGCGTGTATGAAAAATCTATTAAAGCGATCCACGACATCGACCCCCAGCGCATGATCTTTATTGCGCCGCGCCTGCGTGCCGCACCGGAGGATTTATCCAGCCTGAAGCTGCCTGCGCACAGCCAAAACTACCTGCTGGCGGAGTGGCATATTTTCCCGTGGGGGCCGCTGAAAAATGGTGGTAAATACCCGTGGACGTCCGGCACGGCGGCGGAGAAAGCGGCTATCCATAATCGCATCAATACCGCCCTGCACTGGCAGCAAAAAACCGGTCACGTTAGCTGGGTCGGGGGCTGGGGCGTGGGGGAGTCAAACCACCTTACGCCAACCGCTTCGCAAATGGCCTTCGCCACCTTTATGGCCTGCGAACTGCAAAAAGCGAAAATCCCGTATGCGCTTAACGCGGATTTCCAGTTTTACGACGGGGAAGAGGGGGCCTGGCGGCCTGCGCCAGAGCCCTTACTGCAGGCGATGATAACGCCTGCCTGTGAAAAGCCCGGCGAGAAGCCGGGCCATCATGCGCTTAAACCGGCTGCTCGTGATGCGGAACGCGCGACGCCAGCGGCAGCCAGCACAGTAAAATCAGCAGCCCCATCAGCGTCATCAGCAACCCCAAACTAGACTGCCCGGTCTGCGGCATCATCGCCGACAGCCAGGCCAGCGCGCCGGAACCAATGTTCTGCAAACCGCCCACCAGCGCGCCCGCCGTGCCTGCGAGGAACGGGAACGGCTCCATCGCACCGCTGGTGGCGAGCGGGAACAGCATCCCCGCGCCGAAGAAGAACAGCGCTGCAGGGATGAGCAGCGTCCAGACGGTCATCACGCCAAACAGCCCTGGGATCCACATCATCAGACCCGCCAGCAGGCAGCTGATCACCGACTGCCACATCAGGGTGGAGAAGCGCTTGTTCTGACGCCCGGCAAACCACGCGCCGAAGAACGCCGCCGGGCTTGGCAGAATAAACAGAATGCTCACCACCATGCTGCTCAGGCCCAGCCCCGCGCCCAGCAGCACGCCGGAGCAGGCTTCAAAGACTGCGATACCCGCCAGGCCGCCAATCAGCATCAGCAGGTAGCAGGTGAACGCGCCGTTGCCGAACAGCGTTTTATAGCTGGCGATCAGCTTCGTGCGCGGCGCGTCCTGCGGACGCGTTTCCGGCATCCAGCGCGCCATGCTGAAGGTGACAATGATGCACAGCACCAGCAGGAAGGCGTAGCAGGCGCGCCAGGACCACATCGTGTCCAGCAGGCCGCCGATCAGCGGGGCCAGCAGCGGGCTGACCAGAATCCCCATATTCAACAGACTGTTAGCATGACGGAGCTGGGTACCCTGATACATATCGCGCGGTAAGGTTCGCGCCATCACCCCGCCAACGCCGGTTCCGACGCCCTGCAGAGCGCTGGCGGCAATCAGTACGGTCAGGCTGTGGGTGGTCATCGCAATCACGGTCGCCACCATGAAAATGCACATACCGACTAAAATCACCGGACGGCGTCCGATACGGTCGGAGAGCGGTCCATAGAACAGCTGCGAAACGCCATAGGTCAGCAGGTAGGCTGCCATCACGCTTTGTACCGAGCCCTCGCGGACGTTTAATTCCTTTGCCATGTCGGCAATCGCCGGAATGTAGATGGTTTGCGCCATCTGACCGACGGCCACCAGTAACACCAGCATCAACAATAAGTTAACGTTCCGTTGCTTTTTCATGTCGCTGAATACTTTTGCCAAAAGAGAGAAATGAAGAATAAGTGACTGCGCATTCCCATAAATGCGCGAGGAATCTACCACAGAGAGATGACAAATTAAGCATTGTCGTGGTGAATGAAAAAAACGTGAAAGGCAGGATTTGTAAACAAGAACGGCAACTAATGTTGCCAGTGATTTACGCCAGACGTAGCAAAATGGCGCCGCCGGCGATACCCAGCGCCGCCGCGATGCGCAGGCCCGCAACCTTCTCTTTTAAAAGGACAAACGCGATTAGCGCGCCGAAGAGTATGGAAGTTTCACGCAGCGCCGCGACTACCGCCAGCGGCGCCTGCGTCATCGCCCACAGCGCCAGACCGTAAGAGCCCATGGTGCCAACCCCGCCGAGCAGCCCCTTTTTCCAGTGCAGGCGCAGGTAGCCGGACGCCTGGCGCCGACGCGCCACCATCGCCCAGCCGAGCAGGCAGAAGCCGTTCATAAAGAAGGTCCATAGCGTATAGCCCAGCGCGGTGTCCGACAGCCGCACGCCGGTGCCGTCCACAAGCGTATACCCGGCAATAAAGCAGGCATTCAGCAGCGCCAGCCAGATCCCTTTGCGTGACTGCATGCGCCCGTTCATCGCCATCGCCAGAATCGACAGGCAGATCACCCCAATGCCGGACCAGGCGAGCCAGGATAGACGATCGCCGAGCGCCAGCACGCTGATCAGCGCCACCAGCAGCGGGGCGGTGCCGCGCATCAGCGGATAGGTCTGGCTCATATCGGAAACCTGATAGGTCTTCGCGACCAGCACGGTGTACACCACCTGTAAGGCGCAGGAGACTAACAAAAACGGCCAGCTTGCAGCAGAAGGCTGTGGAGAAAACGGCAGTAAGACCAGAGCGATAACCGTGGCGGATCCGCTGACGCTTATTGCGGAATAGAGCTTGTCCGTTCCGGCCTTAACGATGGCGTTCCAGCTGGCATGCAGCAGCGCGGCGAAGAGCAAAATGCAGAATACGGTGATGGTCATGGCGTATCGGGTGGTGAATTGTCACTCAACTGTAACATTCACATCCTGATGCCGCCAGCCGGTTACACCGCACAAAAAAGGCGGTGCGTCACCCGCGGTTCGTCCGAGACCAGCGTAAACCCTGCCTGGCGATAAAACCCGTAGGCAGCGTCCGGCGCGTGGGTATTCAGGAAATCAAACCAGATGCTGGCATCGGCCATCACCACGGTCAAAAGCTGTTTGCCAATGCCCAGCCCGCGGCACTTCTCGCTGACGTAGAGATGGCGAATACGCCCGGCGCGCGGCTGCTGGCTGAATGGATCGCGGTTGAGGCCGCACACGCCGACCAGCTTGCCGTTGAGAAACGCGCCTAACAGCTTTTCGCCCGGCGCGTTAAAGCGGTTCTCACCCCGCTGCCAGCTCTCTTCCAGCCTGCGCAGCATGTTAAAATTCAGTGCAATACTTTCCGCCTTCAGGGCGATATACCCCGGCTCGTCTGGCGTGACAGGCTCAATTAACAGACGCGACATAGCATTCCCTCGTTATTAAAGAGGGGCGGTTGCCCGCCCCTCTCAGGTGCGACTTGAACCTGAATTACCGAACGAATTTCAGGACAGCATCAAGCAGTTGCAGTACAGCAACAATGAGTTTGAGGATAAGTATCACCATATCCACTACGCTCATACGCGTCTCCTTTTGGTTAAAAGGAGCACGATGCTGGCGTACCTTTCCGCCGCCTGTTGCCAGCACCTGGATTGACGTAACACAGTGTGCTCACTTCAGAGGGTTAAGGCACTGACGGCACCACCCGTTTCAGCCAGGACTTCGTTGCGCCGGTAGATCTGCGGCCCCCTCGCTCACTGCGAACACCCTCAGTATAGATAAATACTGTACGTATGAACAGTATTTTGTGGACAAAATCTGGAAGGCGATCCATACTCAAAAACGTCAAAATCCGTGCCGGAATTGCGCGTTCGTCTTCGATCGCGTATACTTTTTTGCGTTGACGTAACACAGTGTGTTCTGCGGCGACCAACCGCAAAACCCTGATAAAAACCTCGCTTAGGCGGGGTTTTTTGTTTTCTGTCAGTCTGAATAATTCATATTTTCAACGTAAGACCGTATTGCGGCTCTCTTTTGTTCAAAGGCCATTTCCTCCGTTTTTTGACACTCTGCCAGGGCTGCGGCAGGGTAGTGAACGCAGGGTATTTGCCGGGTTTTATCCTGCAGTACCCCCAGCGGATATCCCGTGCTGGCATCAAGGACAGAAATGTGTTGTTCGACGGGGGCAGATGGCCCCTGCCCGATATTTTGCAATTCAATAAGAAACTGGACCTCGTGCGTTGAGATGGGGTAACCCAGACCCGCAACATAGCCCAGCATGGAGAGTGGCTTAACCTGTTTACTCGTCGCTTCGCCGAAATAGATCATACGGTAGATAAAATAACTGCCCCAGGGTTCGCGCGAGCCCAACGCGCTGTGCATAAACCAGGCGCGGGAATCATGGATTTGATCATCAAAAAGCGCTCTTGTTAGTCCTGAGGGTTCATTGGCATTGCTCTGTTCCCCTTGTGGTGGAAACAGTGTTTCCAGGTGTTGTTTCCCTGCCTCTTTGATCTTTTTAAACTCAACAGGAATGTCATCCTGGTTAAAGGCAAAAACAAAACCTTTGAAGTAATCGAGTACGGCGTAGGTTGTGCTTTTTGCCTGAGTACGAGAAACGTCCTGATAGTCCTCTTTGAACTCGAATGCGGCCTGTAAAAGCTGTGTTTGTCCGAGCAAGGCATCAAAGTCTTTAGAGCCTGTCTTAAGCATCACAAACTGACCCTGCGGGTGGCTACCGAGCTGTTTAATTCGCTCTCTTTCTGCATCTTTTTGTAATTTTTCGCGTTCTCTTTCCCGTTCCGCCCTTTTACCAGGATCGTTATCCTGATTTTGATTATTGGCTGCGGCGTCGTGATAAAAGCGCTGGCTCCGGAATGTTTCCTGGGCGTAGCGATTGATGCGCCAGGCGGTTATCCAGCCGATTTGGTTTTCAAGCGCTTCGATGATATTGACTCGAGCGCGAACGGGGGAGTAGAGGGTTGCCTGTTCATCGGGAACGCCACTTTCGGAAGGAGGTAAATCAAGAGTGAGCTGGCGCCAGGCGTTGAAGCGTTGGATTAGTAAGGGGTCAGTACTAAATTCGTCAACCAGGGCTTCTGGCATAATTCTCCATAAATCTTTTTGTAAATCTTCAGGGAGCGACTCTTTTTGGACTTTTAATGGGGCACCTGAAGTAAAGGCTGCTGCGTATATGTCGTTTAAACAAAGCTGTGATAATAAGAAATCATCGACATTAGCATTTGCTTTCCCCTGATCGCCTGGTGGGTACCCGCCCCCAATATCAGAGTGCATGCCAGGATAAACCACCTCTACGGCATATTCAGGATATCGCCCGTCAGCACGACAGATTGAATCGAGTGGGAAGCACAACCGCTGATCGTGAGCCGAAACCAGATGCACGCAGCGCTTAATCAGCGCATTGTCCGGCAATTCCATCGTTCCGTCGGCCCAGCCCATATGACCTTCCGCTACCGGGGCAATATGGGCAATCCCTACGGAAGCGACCGTATCCAGCAAACCTAAAAATTCAATGCTAATCGGAATTTCACCCTGTTTTGTCGCCAGGTAAAAAGGTTGTAAGGCCCCTGCTCGGGAAGGCGAAAGCAGGGCGTTAAGCCAGTTAACAAAGGCCCGGGCCGAGGCCGCTCCGCGCGAGAAACCGTAAACATAGAGCTTGATTCCCAGCAGCTTAGAGGTGCCTGGCGTTGGCTGCGTTAACGCGGTCTCCAGCGTTTTACCCAACCCGTTTAACAGCCGGAAAAGCTCTCTGTGGCGGAGGTATTCTCCGTGAACGTTGGAGTGTGAGTAGTTGGTGGCCATAGCCTGAATGGAGTGCCAGTTTTCCTCATCGCTCAGCTTGCCAAGCCCAAGCGTACGTCGCAGAGCGTCTACCAGCCGAAGCAGACCCCAGTTGATGCGCTCCTCGCCGTAAGCTGCGTATTTCAGGCCTGCATCACTGAAGTCGAGATCCAGCACCTCCGGAAAAGGCGTCCCCACGCCGGGAATATAGTATTTGTAATACTGGTTGCGCGCGACGCCTTCCTGATCGACCAGCTCTGCGTTATGCGCGCCGGTTCCCCCTGCATAGCCTTGTCCTATGGTGGAACGGAACAGGCGAGCGATATTGGTCGGATGAGGCGGGGTCGATTCATAGAGGTCATGATTCATGTTGTTGCCCGTACCGTCAAAGAAAAGGCTGATATGGAGCGTTTTACAGCAGGGAGGCAAGACGCGTCGGTTGGCAGCCGTGCAAAGCTGGTTGTGGTATTGCGTTTCCAGACTGCCTTGTTCCCTGCAGTTTTGCCCAAAGTGAGATCTAGTACTAGGTAATCTACCTCTTTCCGGAAACTCAGGAGGGTACCAGACATTATCAGGGTTCAGTTTGGACATACTTTGGGCTTCTCCATATGCACGGGGTCTTTGACGGGATAATCAGGGCTGCCGTAGTCGGCACAGCTGGTGGTGACCTTCACCTGGTCACAGGGCAGGAAGTGAACGGTAATACCGCAGGTTTTCTGGCCGGTGTAATCGGGGACCGGAACGCTTTGAGTATGTTTTTTATTAAACTCTTTGATTATTGCTCGCCACTCACGGCGTTTATCTGCATATTCCTGCCATGCCTTGTAACGCTCATCCCGGTTCATCCCGGTGGTATCTGGTTCATCAGGCTGCGGGATCTCAGGCACATCGCTGGCAAACGCGACGCCCGTTTCCCAGTCAACCTGCACCGTCATTCCGGGCGTCCACGGCCCGCTCACGCCAAAGCAGCATCCTCCACCTCCACCCGAATACGGGCCGATAATATCGAGGCCGGACTGCCCGTTAACGCTGAAGCGGTTGATGGCCCAGCTGGTGTGGTTAATGGCTTCAATGGTTCCGCCCCCGCCGGGCGGGGCTGGTTCCGTTTTTACGGGCTGGTCGCATCCCGCCAGTAAAAGCAAAGCCGCGAAAAGCATTGTGTTAAACTTATTCATGTTGTCTTCCTTAACACCTGCCTGTATCCCTCGGCACGCTCTAGTATTTTTGTAGTTGTTCTTAGGTTCGAAAAATCATAACCACATAAAGCCTGCGACAATACCCTCGAGCCGCTATTTTCAGATTTTCATAAGAAATTAATATGTGACTGAACCTAATAGCGTTTAGGGCAAATTTGAGAGGTGAAAACGGAGAGCAAACCCAACAAACGAAACGTGATCCCTGACGCATTTTTGCGCAGATGAAAATTTTTCCATTGTCACGCCCGAAAACCTGTGTTTGTATAAATTCGATCAATGAATCCAAACACAGGTCCCCAATGACTTCATCCATCTTCACTTCGACCCTACTAAAAACTGCGCAACCAGCCGCAGTGGTCGTCGTGCGTGTGGTGGTGGTCGTCGGCAATGCGCCGTAGGGACTGGATCAACACACGAATCCAAAACCCCGCCGGCGCAAACCGGGCGGGGTTTTTCGTTTAGGACCCTCCCCGGAAAGTCGGCCCAGAAGAAAAGGACTGGAGCATGGCAAGTTCGGGCACAACATCCACCAAGACGCGTTTTACCGGCGCGCAGCTGATCGTTCATCTGCTGGAGCGACAGGGCATTACCACGGTTGCGGGCATCCCCGGCGGCACGGTGCTGCCGCTGTACGATGCGTTAAGCCAAAGCACGCAGATCCGCCACGTGCTGGCGCGCCACGAGCAGGGGGCAGGCTTTATCGCTCAGGGCATGGCGCGTACCCAGGGTAAACCGGCGGTCTGTATGGCCTGCAGCGGGCCGGGCGCAACCAACCTGGTGACCGCCATCGCCGACGCGCGCCTCGACTCCATTCCGCTGATCTGCATCACCGGCCAGGTACCGTCCTCGATGATCGGCACCGATGCGTTCCAGGAAGTGGATACCTACGGCATCTCTATCCCCATCACCAAACATAACTATTTAGTTCGCGATATCAGCGAGCTTCCTCAGGTTATCAGCGATGCGTTCCGCATTGCGCAGTCCGGCCGCCCGGGCCCGGTGTGGATAGACATTCCTAAGGATGTCCAGACCGCAGAGATCGAGATCGACGTTCTGCCGGAGCCGGGTGAGCGAGCCCCCGCGCCGGAATTCAGCGCTGAGAGCGTGCGCGACGCTGCCGCCATGATTAACGCCGCCAAACGCCCGGTGCTCTATCTGGGCGGCGGGGCGATTAACGGCGCAGATGAAATCCGCGAGTTTGCAGAAAAAGCCAACCTGCCGACTACCATGACCCTGATGGCGCTGGGCATGCTGCCAAAAGCGCACCCGCTGTCCCTGGGCATGCTGGGCATGCACGGCGCGCGCAGCACCAACTACATCCTGCAAGAGGCTGATTTGCTGATTGTTATGGGCGCGCGTTTTGATGACCGGGCGATTGGCAAAACCGAGCAGTTCTGCCCGAACGCGAAAATCATTCACGTGGATATCGATCGCGCTGAGCTCGGCAAAATCAAACAGCCACACGTGGCGATTCAGGGGGATGTGGCGGAAGTACTGACGCAGCTGATCCCGCAAACGGATGCGACCGATCGCGCCGACTGGCGTCAGCTGGTGGCCGATCTGCAGCGTGAGTTCCCGGGCGCTATCCCAACCGAAGGCGATCCGCTGAGCCACTACGGACTGATCAACGCCGTGGCCGCCTGCGTCGACGACAGCGCGATTATCACCACCGACGTCGGCCAGCATCAGATGTGGACCGCCCAGGCCTATCCGCTGAACCGTCCGCGCCAGTGGCTGACCTCCGGCGGTCTGGGAACCATGGGCTTCGGCCTGCCTGCGGCGGTCGGTGCAGCACTCGCCAACCCGGACCGCAAGGTCATCTGCTTCTCCGGTGACGGCAGCCTGATGATGAACATTCAGGAAATGGCGACCGCGGCCGAAAACCAGTTAGACGTGAAAATCATCCTGATGAACAACGAGGCGCTTGGCCTGGTCCACCAGCAGCAGAGCCTGTTCTACAAGCAGGGCGTGTTTGCGGCGACCTATCCGGGGATGATTAACTTTATGCAGATTGCTGCCGGCTTTGGCCTGCACACCTGCGATCTGAACGCGGAAGAGGATGCCCACGCGGCGCTGCAGGCGGCGATTTCTCGTCCGGGCCCGGCGCTGATCCACGTCCGTATCGACCCTGAACAAAAAGTGTATCCGATGGTGCCGCCGGGTGCGGCAAATACTGAGATGGTGGGAGAATAAGTCATGCAGAAACAACACGATAACGTCATTCTGGAACTCACCGTCCGCAACCATCCCGGCGTCATGACTCACGTCTGCGGGCTGTTTGCCCGCCGCGCGTTTAACGTGGAAGGCATTCTCTGTCTGCCGATTCAGGGCAGCGAGCACAGCCGCATCTGGCTACTGGTGAACGATGACCAGCGTCTGGAGCAGATGATGGCGCAGATCGACAAGCTGGAGGACGTCACCAACGTGGCGCGCAACCAGTCCGATCCCACCATGTTTAACAAAATTGCGGTGTTTTTCGAATAGATCGCTCATTGCTTGAACACCCGCGCGCTTATCGTTAAGGTAGGCGCTTTTTTTATCCGCCCGCCAGGAACGCGCCATGACCACCATCGCCCTTATCGACGACCACCTTATCGTCCGCTCCGGATTTGCCCAGCTTCTGAACCTCGAACCGGATTTTCAGGTGGTGGCCGAGTTTGGCTCTGGTCGCGAGGCGCTGGCGGGCCTGCCGGGTCGTGGGGTGCAGGTCTGTATCTGCGATATCTCGATGCCGGATCTCTCCGGGCTGGAGCTGTTAAGCCAGCTGCCGAAAGGGATGGCGACGATCATGCTGTCGGTTCACGACAGCCCGGCGCTGGTCGAGCAGGCGCTTAACGCGGGCGCGCGCGGCTTCCTTTCCAAACGCTGTAGCCCGGACGAGCTGATTGCCGCCGTGCGCACCGTCTCTACCGGCGGCTGCTACCTGACGCCGGATATCGCCATCAAGCTGGCGGCCGGCAGGCAGGATCCGCTCACCAGACGCGAGCGTCAGGTGGCTGAGAAGCTCGCGCAGGGGATGTCGGTGAAAGAGATTGCGGCTGAGCTGGATTTGTCGCCAAAAACCGTGCATGTCCATCGCGCCAACCTGCTGGAAAAACTCAACGTCAGTAACGACGTCGAGCTGGCGCGCCGCATGTTCGACAGCTGGCAATGAGTTCCGCTTTTTCACGGCTGATCGCCGTCGTCGCCAGCTTTTTTATCTTCTCCGCCGCGTGGTTCTGCCTGTGGAGCATTAGTCTGCATCTGGTGGAGCGCCCAGAGCTGGCGGTGCTGCTGTTTCCATTCGGCCTGCGTCTGGGGCTGATGCTGCAATGCCCGCGCGGCTACTGGCCCGTTTTGCTCGGGGCAGAGTGGCTGATGCTGGTCTGGCTGGCTCAGGAGGTTGCCCTCGCGCATCTTCCCTTATTGATGACCGGAAGCCTGCTCACGCTTCTCCCGGTTGCCCTCATTTCCCGCTATCGTTACCAGCGCGACTGGCGCACCCTGCTGCGGCAGGGGGCGGCGCTGATTGCCGCCGCACTGCTGCAGTCCCTGCCGTGGATTGGCGACAAGGAGATGCTCAACGCCCTGCTGCTGACCCTCACCGGTGGCCTGACGCTGGCACCCACCTGCCTCGTGATTTGGCACTACCTCACCAGCACCGTCTGGCAGCCGCTCGGCCCGGGGCTGGTTTCCCAACCGGTGAACTGGCGCGCCCGGCATCTCATCTGGTATCTGCTGCTGTTCGTGGTAAGCCTCTGGCTTCAGCTGGGTTTGCCCGCCGAGCTTTCACGCTTCACGCCGTTTTGCCTTGCGTTGCCGATTATTGCTCTGGCCTGGCACTATGGCTGGCAGGGGGCGCTGATCGCCACCCTGATGAACGCCATCGCGCTGATCGCCAGCCAGACCTGGCACGACCATCCGGTGGATTTGCTGCTCTCGCTGCTGGCCCAGAGCCTGACCGGGCTGCTGCTCGGCGCGGGCATTCAGCGCCTGCGCGAGCTGAACCAGTCCCTGCAGACCGAGCTGGCGCGCAATCGCCGTCTGGCTGAACGCCTGCTGGAGATGGAAGAGAGCGTGCGGCAGGAGGTGGCCCGCGAGCTGCACGATGATATCGGCCAGACGATCACCGCCATCCGCACCCAGGCGGGCATTGTCCAGCGTCTTGCGGCGGAAAATGCGGGCGTGAAGCAGGGCGGGGCGCATATCGAGCAGCTTTCACTTGGCGTATATGACTCGGTGCGACGCCTGCTCGGCAGGCTGCGCCCGCGCCAGCTTGACGACCTGTCGCTGGAGCAGGCGGTACGCTCCCTGATGCGCGAGATGGAGCTGGAAAGCCGCGGCATTGTCAGCCATCTCGACTGGCGCATTAGCGAACCTGCGCTGAGCGAAGGCCAGCGCGTAACCCTGTTCCGCGTCTGTCAGGAAGGGCTGAACAATATCGTCAAGCACGCCAGTGCCAGCGCGGTCACGATACAGGGCTGGCAGCAGGACGAGCGCCTGATGCTGGTGATTGAAGACGACGGCTGCGGCCTGCCGCCGGGCTCCGGCCAGCAGGGCTTTGGCCTGGCGGGCATGCGCGAGCGCGTCAAGGCGCTGGGCGGCACGCTGAACCTTTCCTGTACCCACGGGACGCGCGTCAGCGTTAGTTTGCCGTTAAGGACGCATCATGTTTAAAACCCCAGCCAGCGCAGCCCCATTAAGCAACAAAGCGGAAATTGACGCCCGCTACAGCTACTGGCGTCGTCATATTCTGATTACCATCTGGCTCGGCTACGCGCTGTTCTACTTCACTCGCAAAAGCTTCAACGCCGCCGCGCCGGAGATCCTCGCCAGCGGCGTGATGACGCGCACCGATATCGGCCTGCTGGCGACGCTGTTTTACATCACCTACGGCCTGTCGAAGTTCTTCTCCGGTATTGTTAGCGACCGCTCTAACGCCCGCTATTTCATGGGCGTTGGGCTGATCGCGACCGGGGTGGTGAACATCCTGTTTGGTTTCTCCACATCGCTTTGGGCCTTCGCCCTGCTGTGGGCGCTGAACGCCTTTTTCCAGGGCTGGGGCGCGCCGGTCTGCGCCCGCCTGCTCACGGCGTGGTACTCGCGCAACGAGCGCGGCGGCTGGTGGGCCGTCTGGAACACCGCGCATAACGTCGGCGGGGCGCTGATCCCGATGGTGGTCGGCGCCGCGGCGCTGCACTACGGCTGGCGCGCGGGGATGATGATTGCCGGTGGCCTCGCCATTCTCGCCGGGATGTTCCTCTGCTGGCGCCTGCGCGACAGGCCGCAAACCGTTGGCCTGCCTGCGGTGGGCGACTGGCGGCACGACGAAATGGAGATTGCCCAGCAGCAGGAGGGGGCGGGGCTGACCCGTAAGGAGATCCTCACCAAATACGTGCTGAAAAACCCGTACATCTGGCTGCTGTCGCTCTGCTACGTGCTGGTCTACGTGGTGCGCGCGGCCATTAACGACTGGGGCAATCTGTACATGTCCGAGACGCTCGGCGTGGACCTGGTCACCGCTAACTCGGCGGTGACGATGTTCGAACTGGGCGGGTTTATCGGCGCGCTGGTAGCGGGCTGGGGTTCGGATAAGCTGTTCAACGGCAACCGCGGCCCGATGAACCTGATTTTTGCCGCCGGGATTTTGCTCTCCGTCGGCTCGCTGTGGCTGATGCCGTTCGCCAGCTACGTGATGCAGGCGGCGTGCTTTTTTACCACCGGCTTCTTCGTCTTTGGCCCGCAGATGCTCATCGGCATGGCAGCGGCGGAGTGTTCCCACAAAGAGGCGGCAGGCGCGGCGACGGGCTTTGTCGGGCTGTTTGCCTACCTTGGCGCATCGCTCTCCGGCTGGCCGCTGGCGCGGGTGATCGATATCTGGCACTGGAGCGGTTTCTTCGCGGTGATCGCCATCGCGGCGGGAATTTCCGCCCTGCTGCTGCTGCCTTTCCTGCACGCGCAGGCCCCGCGCGAGATGGGTGAAGCGTGATGCGCCTCACCTTTCTGGCCCGAGTGGCGTAAAACTAAGAAATTTTCCCGGTTTTACCTGGACGCTGTCTCAGGCATCTCTCCTGGCTGATTTTTACAATGCCTGCCATTCGCAGGTAAAAATCAGCTCAGGAGCAAACCATGCTGGCCTTCCTCAACCAGGTGCGCAAGCCGACCCTGGATCTGCCGCTCGAAGTGCGGCGCAAAATGTGGTTCAAACCGTTCATGCAGTCCTATCTGGTGGTCTTTATCGGCTACCTGACCATGTACCTGATCCGCAAAAACTTTAACATCGCGCAGAACGACATGATCTCCACCTACGGGCTGAGCATGACGCAGCTGGGGATGATTGGCCTGGGCTTCTCCATTACCTACGGCGTGGGGAAAACGGTTGTGTCCTACTACGCGGACGGCAAAAACACCAAGCAGTTCCTGCCGTTTATGCTGATCCTCTCCGCCATCTGTATGCTCGGCTTCAGCGCCAGCATGGGCGCAGGGTCTGTCAGCCTGTTCCTGATGATCGCCTTCTACGCCCTGAGCGGCTTCTTCCAGAGTACCGGCGGGTCGTGCAGCTACTCCACCATCACCAAGTGGACCCCGCGCCGCAAGCGTGGTTCGTACCTCGGCATGTGGAACATCTCCCACAACCTCGGCGGAGCGGGTGCGGCAGGCGTGGCGCTGTTTGGCGCAAACTACCTGTTCGACGGCCACGTGATCGGCATGTTTATCTTCCCGTCGATTATTGCCCTGATTGTCGGCTTTATTGGCCTGCGCTACGGCAGCGACTCCCCGGAATCGTACGGCCTCGGCAAAGCCGAAGAGCTGTTCGGGGAAGAGATCAGCGAAGAGGACAAAGAGACCGAAGAGAACGAGATGTCCAAATGGCAGATATTTGTTGAGTACGTGCTGAAAAACAAAGTGATCTGGCTGCTGTGCTTCTCAAACATCTTCCTCTACGTGGTGCGTATCGGCATCGACCAGTGGTCCACCGTGTACGCTTTCCAGGAGCTTAAGCTCTCTAAAGAGGTGGCGATTCAGGGCTTCACCCTGTTCGAAGTGGGCGCGCTTGTGGGCACCCTGCTGTGGGGCTGGCTCTCTGACCTCGCCAACGGCCGTCGTGCGCTGGTGGCCTGCGTCGCGCTGGCGCTGATTATCGCCACACTTGGCGTCTACCAGCATGCCAGCAACCAGTACGTTTACCTCGCATCCCTGTTCGCGCTCGGCTTCCTGGTGTTTGGTCCGCAGCTGCTGATCGGCGTGGCGGCAGTGGGCTTCGTACCGAAAAAAGCGATCGGCGCTGCCGATGGGATTAAAGGCACCTTCGCCTATCTGATTGGCGACAGCTTCGCCAAGCTGGGTCTGGGGATGATCGCTGACGGTACGCCAATTTTCGGCCTCACCGGCTGGGCGGGCACCTTCGCGGCGCTGGATGCGGCAGCGATCGGCTGTATCGTCCTGATGGCGATGGTCGCGGTACTGGAGGAACGTAAAATTCGCCGTGAGAATCGTGCGCAGAAATTAAAAACAGCCTGAGTGTGCAGGTAACGTCTTTGCCCGGTGTGTGATGCCGGGCTTTTTTATTTCCGCCGACGGCATTAATACCTTATCCCCCGTCCCGCGACGTCTTTTCAGTGCACTATTCTGGTTCTGCCCGCTGTTGACGCCGTGCGTTTCCCGCTATGATGATCGGCTAGTCAAAGGAGAACGCATGGTCTGGATAATGCTGGCAACGCTTGCCGTGGTGTTTGTGGTGGGATTTCGCGTCCTGACCTCAGACTCCCGCCGCGCCATCAAACGTTTAAGCGAGCGTCTGGGCATCACCCCGATGCCGGTTGAGTCGATGATCGATCAGTTCGGCAAAATGCCGGGCAATGAGTTTATCCGCTACCTTGAGCGCCCGGACGAAGCGCATCTGCAAAACGCCGCGCAGGTGCTGCTGATCTGGCAGGTCTGCATTGTCGACGCCAGCGAGGAGAACCTGCACGCCTGGCACCGCATGCTGCGAAAAGCCCGCCTTGCCGCACCCATTACCGATGCGCAAATTCGTCTGGCGCTTGGCTTTATGCGCGAGATGGAGCCCGATCCGCAGGAGCTGAACGCCTTCCAGCTACGCTATAACCAGCTCTTCCTGCCGGAAGAGGGCGTGTTTTATCTGCACTGATCCCCTCTAAAAACCACAAAAGTTGTCTAAACGTTAAATCCGTCACACTTTTGATGATAAACTGCGCGACTTTTCCGCACGTTTTTATCTTCAGGTGACGCCATGACAGAACATATCCAGCCCACGACCAGACCGCAGACCAAAGAGGTTTCACGCCCCAACTGGTCGGCGGTTTTCTCCGTGGCGTTCTGCGTCGCCTGCCTGATTACCGTTGAGTTTCTGCCGGTGAGCCTGCTGACACCGATGGCGCAGGACCTGGGCATTTCCGAAGGCGTGGCGGGGCAGTCCGTTACCGTCACCGCGTTTGTGGCGATGTTTGCCAGCCTGTTTATCACCCAGGTGATTGGCACTATCGACCGCCGCAAAGTGGTCATTCTGTTCAGCGTGCTGCTGACGCTCTCCTGCCTGCTGGTCTCCTTCGCGGAAAGCTTCACCCTGCTGCTGCTCGGTCGCGCCTGTCTTGGTCTGGGGCTCGGCGGCTTCTGGGCGATGTCCGCCTCGCTGACCATGCGCCTGGTGCCTGCGCGCACCGTGCCGAAAGCGCTGTCCGTCATCTTTGGCGCGGTCTCCATCGCGCTGGTGATTGCCGCGCCGCTGGGCAGCTTCCTGGGCGGGATTATCGGCTGGCGTAACGTCTTTAATGCGGCGGCGGTTATGGGCGTGCTTTGCGTTATCTGGGTGTGGAAGGCGCTGCCGTCCCTGCCGGGCGAAGCGGCGCACCACAAACAGAACATGTTCAGCCTGCTGAAGCGTCCCGGCGTGCTGGCGGGGATGACCGCGATCTTTATGTCCTTTGCCGGGCAGTTTGCCTTCTTTACCTATATCCGCCCGGTGTTTATGACTATGGCGGGCTTTGACGTAGACGGCCTGACGCTGGTGCTGCTGAGCTTCGGTATCGCCAGCTTTGTCGGTACGTCGCTTTCGTCCCAGTTCCTGAAGCGCTCCCTGAAGGTGGCGCTGGCGGGTGCGCCGCTGGTGCTGGCCGTGAGCGCCGCGGTGCTGGTGCTGTGGGGCAGCGATAAGTGGGTCGCGTCTGCCATTGCGATTATCTGGGGCTTTGCCTTTGCGCTGGTGCCGGTGGGTTGGTCGACGTGGATCACCCGCTCGCTTGCCGATCAGGCGGAAAAAGCCGGGTCGATTCAGGTAGCGGTGATCCAGCTGGCAAACACCTGCGGCGCGGCGATTGGCGGCGTGGCGCTCGACCACCTGGGGCTGACGTCACCGCTGGTGATTTCCGGCACGCTGATGCTTTTGACCGCGCTGCTGGTGGCGGGCAAGGTTAAAGCACGTTGATTGATAAATAGTCACTTCATCGATATACTTGTACCGTAACTTGTACAGGAGGGAATATGCAGGTTGTGACGTTTACCGAAGCACGAAGCCGACTCAAAGATGTGTTGGACGACGTGAATGACAACGTGGAGACAACCATCATCAGCCGCCGAAACGGGGGTGACGCGGTGGTTATGTCTCTGCAGCACTACAACTCGATGATGGAAACCATCCATCTGATGAGTTCGCCTGCTAACGCCAGCCGACTGATGGAGTCAATCGCACAGGCAAATACCGGAAAAACCACGCAGAGGGATCTGATAGATGACCAGGCTACTGATTTGGACTGATAACGGCTGGGATGATTACCTGTGGTGGCAGGAGCAGGACAAGAAAACGCTTCGCAGAATCAATAAATTGATTGAAGATGCGAAGCGTCAACCTTTCGATGGCCTGGGTAAGCCGGAACCCCTTAAAGGTAACCTTTCCGGATACTGGTCCCGTCGAATCAATGATACCGATCGTCTGGTTTACGGGGTGTCAGATAGCGCTCTTACTATTTTAATGTGCCGCTATCACTATTATTCGTAGATCACGCCGATGTCCTCACCCGTCTTCTTGAATCCATCGAAATCAGTACAACCGACGACACGATCAGCAGCGTCCCCAGCCAGTCCGGCAGGGTGAACGCCACGCCCAGCAACACCACCGACAGCAGCGCGCTGCTCAGCGGCTCGGCGCAGCTCAGAATGCTCGCCTTCGGCCCGCCTATCGTCTGCGCGCCTTTCAGATACAGGCTAAACGTCAGCGCGGTGCCAATCACCACCAGATAGAAAAACGCCAGCAGCAGGCTGCCGTCAATGACGAAGGTCGTCCCGCGCCCGGCGTAGAACGGCGTCAGCATTAACCCGGCAATCAACATACTCCAGCCGACAATCGGCAATGTGCCGTAGCGGGCGATAAGCGATGACGGATAGGTGGTGTAAAATGCGGCGGCAAACGCCGAGGCGATGCCGAAGAACAGTGCGGCAGGCGAGATGGAGAGCGAGGTTGGATCGCCGTGGGTGACCAGCAGGAACGTTCCGACAAGCGAGGTCACAATCGCGGATAAAACAAACACGCCGGGGCGCGTTTTCCGCGCCAGCGCGAACCAGGCCACGATAATGGTTGGTGACAGAAACTGCAGAACGGTAGCGGTCGCGGCGTTGGATTTTTCAATCGTCAGCAGGAAGGTGAGCTGCACGGTGAGCGCGCCGACCAGCGAGAAAAACAGCAGGCTGAGGGCGTCTTTGCGATGTTTGATGACCGAGAAAATCTTGTCGCCGTGAACGAAGGAGAGCGTCAGCAGGATCACGCCGGTAAACAGCAGGCGAACCATGGTCAGGTAAGGCGAAGAAATGTGGCTTTTCTCCATGATGTACTGCGCGCAAACGCCGGAACTGCCCCATAAAACGGCGGCGATCAGGACGTTCA
>NZ_CDRQYH010000055.1:0-24692 GCF_977039595.1 Enterobacter sp. | reverse complement strand
TGCAAGCAGGGTAACGAGTTTGGCGCGACCACCGGTCGCCGTCGTCGTACCGGCTGGCTGGATGCGGTTGCCGTGCGTCGTGCAGTGCAGATCAACTCCCTGTCTGGCTTCTGCCTGACCAAGCTGGACGTACTGGACGGCCTGAAAGAAGTGAAAATCTGCGTCGGCTACCGTATGCCAGATGGCCGCGAAGTGACCACCACTCCGCTGGCTGCTGACGACTGGGAAGGCATTGAGCCAATCTACGAAACCATGCCGGGCTGGTCTGAGACCACCTTCGGTGTGAAAGAGCGTAGCGGCCTGCCGCAGGCGGCGCTGGATTACATCAAGCGCATTGAAGAACTGACCGAAGTGCCGATCGATATTATTTCTACCGGCCCGGACCGTACTGAAACGATGATTCTGCGCGATCCGTTCGACGCATAATCTTCGTGACTGCTGGCCTGCGGGGAGACCCGTAGGCCGGATAAGCGTAGCGCCATCCGGCGACCGCTCCTGGATCTCCGCTTTTTCGCCCCGTCTGTCAAATAAATTAGCCGCTAACTATCTGGCTGGTTTATCATCATTAATGAATATCTCTGCGGTTTGTCCGCGATTTCCCTTTTTCCTGAGGTTGATGTGCAGTTAACAAGTTTCACCGATTACGGCTTACGTGCGCTGATTTACATGGCGTCGTTACCCGAGGGGAAGATGACCAGTATCTCTGAAGTTACAGAGGTCTACGGCGTATCCCGTAATCATATGGTCAAAATAATCAATCAACTTAGTCGTGCCGGATACGTTGCTGCCGTCCGCGGGAAGAATGGTGGGATCCGTCTCGGTAAACCGGCACAGAGTATTCGTGTTGGCGATGTGGTACGTGAACTGGAGCCGCTGTCTCTGGTGAACTGCAGCAGCGAGTTCTGCCACATCACGCCCGCTTGCCGCCTGAAACAGGCGCTTTCTAAGGCCGTGCAAAGTTTTCTCATGGAACTGGATAACTACACGCTGGCCGATTTGGTTGAAGAGAATCAACCGCTTTATAAATTATTGCTGGTGGAATGAAGAAAATTTCCACCGGAGCTGACAACGGAGGAACCGACATGTCACACGATCCTTTCCAGGAACGCGAAGCCGAAAAATACGCGAATCCTATCCCCAGCCGCGAGTTCATCATTGAACACTTAACAAAACGCGAAAAACCCGCCAATCGTGAAGAACTTGCCGTTGAATTAAATATTGAAGGTGAAGAGCAGATTGAAGCCCTTCGCCGCCGCCTGCGCGCGATGGAGCGCGACGGGCAACTGGTCTTTACCCGCCGCCAGTGCTACGCGCTGCCGGAACGCCTCGATCTGCTGAAAGGGACCGTCATTGGTCACCGCGATGGCTTCGGCTTCCTGCGCGTGGAAGGCCGTAAAGACGATCTGTATCTCTCATCTGAACAGATGAAAATGTGCATCCACGGCGACCAGATCCTGGCGCAGCCGCTGGGCGCCGACCGTAAAGGTCGCCGCGAAGCGCGCGTCGTGCGCGTTCTGGTGCCAAAAACCAGCCAGATTGTCGGCCGCTACTTTACCGACGCGGGCGTAGGGTTCGTGGTGCCGGACGACAGCCGTCTGAGCTTCGACATTCTGATCCCACCTGAAGAGGTGATGGGCGCCCGCATGGGCTTTGTGGTGGTGGTGGAACTCACCCAGCGCCTAACCCGTCGCACCAAAGCGGTAGGTAAAATTGTTGAAGTGCTTGGCGATAACATGGGCACCGGCATGGCCGTTGATATGGCGCTGCGCACCCACGAAATTCCATACATCTGGCCGAAAGCGGTTGAAGAACAGATCGAAAGCCTGCGTGAAGAAGTGCCGGAAGAATCCAAAGTGGGCCGCGTGGATCTCCGCTCCCTGCCGCTGGTCACGATCGACGGTGAAGACGCCCGTGACTTCGATGACGCCGTCTACTGCGAGAAAAAACGCGGTGGCGGCTGGCGTCTGTGGGTCGCTATTGCAGACGTAAGCTACTATGTTCGTCCGCACACTCCGCTGGATAACGAAGCGCGCAGCCGCGGTACCTCGGTCTACTTCCCGTCGCAGGTTGTACCGATGCTGCCGGAAGTGCTCTCTAACGGCCTGTGCTCCCTGAACCCGCAGGTTGACCGCCTCTGTATGGTTTGCGAGATGACCATCTCCACCAAAGGGCGCTTAACCGGCTACAAATTCTACGAAGCGGTGATGAGCTCACACGCGCGTCTGACCTATACCAAGGTCTGGCATATGCTGCAGGGCGACCAGGATCTGCGCGAACAGTACGCGCCGCTGGTCAAACACATCGAAGAGCTGCATAACCTCTACAAAACGCTGGATCAGGCGCGCGAAGAGCGCGGCGGGATCTCGTTTGAGAGTGAAGAAGCGAAATTTATCTTCAATGCCGAGCGCCGCATTGAGCGTATCGAACAGACCCAGCGTAATGATGCGCACAAGCTGATCGAAGAATGTATGATTCTGGCGAATATCTCGGCGGCACGCTTCGTTGAGAAAGCCAAAGAGCCTGCGCTGTTCCGTATCCACGATAAACCGTCGACGGAAGCCATCACCGCGTTCCGCTCCGTACTGGCCGAGCTCGGTCTGGAATTGCCGGGCGGCAATAAGCCAGAGCCGCGCGATTACGCCGAGCTGCTGGAATCCATTAGCGATCGTCCTGATGCAGAAATGCTGCAGACAATGCTGCTGCGCTCGATGAAGCAGGCGATTTACGATCCGGAAAACCGCGGTCACTTCGGCCTGGCGCTGCAGTCTTACGCCCACTTTACGTCGCCGATCCGTCGTTACCCTGACCTCTCTCTGCACCGTGCGATCAAGTATCTGCTGGCGCAGGAGCAGGGCCATAAAGGGAACACCACTGAAACCGGTGGCTACCACTATTCGATGGAAGAGATGCTGCAGCTGGGTCAGCACTGCTCTATGACCGAACGCCGTGCTGATGAAGCTACCCGCGACGTGGCGGACTGGCTGAAGTGTGACTTTATGCTGGACCAGGTCGGTAACGTCTTCAAAGGTGTGATTGCCAGCGTGACCGGCTTTGGCTTCTTCGTTCGTCTGGACGAGCTGTTTATCGACGGTCTGGTGCACGTCTCCAGCCTGGATAACGACTACTACCGCTTTGACCAGGTCGGCCAGCGCCTGATTGGCGAATCTGGCGGCCAGACCTATCGTCTGGGTGACCGTGTGGAAGTGAAGGTTGAGGCCGTGAATATGGACGACCGTAAAATCGACTTCAGCCTGATCTCCAGCGAGCGCGCCCCGCGTAACGTCGGTAAAACCGAACGCGAAAGAGCGAAAAAAGGCGGAAACGGCAAAACGAGCGGCAAGCGCCGTCAGGCCGGTAAGAAGGTGAACTTCGAGCCGGACAGCGCGTTCCGCGGTGAGAAGAAGCAGAAGCCGAAGGCGGCGAAGAAAGAAGCCCGTTCAGCGAAGAAACCTTCCGCGAAGACACAGAAAATAGCGGCTGCCACCAAAGCGAAGCGCGCGGCCAAGAAAAAGCAGGCGGAGTAAAATCTCCCCTCATCCTGACCCTCTCCCCAACGGGGGGAGGGGAAATAGTTATTACGAGAACCATCAATGAGTGAAATGATTTACGGCATCCACGCGGTGCAGGCCCTTCTCGAGCGCGCACCGGAGCGTTTTCAGGAAGTGTTTATTCTGAAAGGGCGTGAAGATAAGCGTCTGATGCCGCTGATCCATGCCCTGGAAGCGCAGGGTGTGGTGATCCAGCTGGCGAACCGCCAGTTCCTGGATGAAAAAAGTGAAGGCGCGGTTCACCAGGGGATCATTGCCCGCGTGAAGCCGGGCCGTCAGTATCAGGAAAACGATCTGCCGGATCTGATTGCCGAGCTGGAGAATCCGTTCTTCCTGATCCTCGATGGCGTAACCGATCCGCACAACCTCGGCGCGTGCCTGCGCAGCGCGGATGCGGCGGGCGTGCATGCGGTGATCGTGCCGAAAGATCGCTCCGCGCAGCTGAACGCGACGGCGAAGAAGGTAGCCTGCGGCGCGGCGGAAAACGTTCCGCTGATCCGCGTGACCAACCTGGCGCGCACCATGCGTCTGCTGCAGGAAGAGAACATCTGGATCGTCGGGACTGCCGGTGAAGCAGATCATACCCTGTATCAGAGCAAAATGACCGGCCGTCTGGCGCTGGTGATGGGGGCGGAAGGCGAAGGCATGCGTCGTTTGACCCGCGAGCACTGCGACGAGCTGATCAGTATCCCGATGGCAGGCAGCGTGTCCTCCCTGAACGTGTCTGTTGCGACGGGTATTTGCCTGTTTGAAGCGGTGCGTCAGCGTAGCTGATTTTCGCCCGGTGGCGCTTCGCTTACCGGGCCTACGGTTTTGTAGGCCGGGTAAGGCGAAGCCGCCACCCGGCAAAACAACCTCACTCCTCTAACGACCGCAAATGGTCATCCTTCCTCAGAGTCATCAGCGCGAAAATACTCACCACCGCCGTTGCCATCACGTAATACGCCGGAATATCCAGGTTACCCGTCTGCTTAATCAGCCCGGTAATGATTAACCCTGCGCATCCCGAGAAAATCGCGTTCGATAACGAGTAGGCCAGCCCCAGCCCGGTATAGCGTACGCGCGTCGGGAACATCTCAGAGAGCATCGCCGGGCCCGGCCCCGCCAGCATGCCCACCAGACCGCCCGCAATCAGTACCACAACAGCCTTCACCGCCAGCGTGCTGGACTCCGCCTGCAGAAGTTTCAGCAACGGCAGGGCGAGGATCAGCAGCAGCGCGGTGGCGATAATCATCACCGTGCGACGCCCGATCCTATCGCTCAGGATCCCCGACGGAATAATGGTTAGCGCAAACCCAACGTTCGAAATCACCGCGATCAGCAGCGCCTGGTTAAACCCGGTGTGTAGCGCCGACTGGAGATAGGTCGGCATAATCACCAGGTAAGTGTAACCCGCCGCAGACCAGACCATTACGCGGCCAATCCCCATCACGATGGCCCGGAGCGTGGCGGCAGTATCCGCCTTAGCGACAACCGGTTTGTCCTGCTGCTGCACAAAGCTGGGTGTCTCCTCCATGCTGACGCGAAGCCACAGCGCAACAGCGCCCATGGGCAGCGCCAGGAAGAAAGGAATGCGCCAGCCCCAGTCGTGCAGGGCTTCAGGCGTGAGGAGGGCGGAGAGCAGCGCCACGATGCCTGCGCCCGCTAACAAGCCCAGCGCCACGGTAAAGGACTGCCACGCGCCATAGAGCCCACGCTTGCCGCGCGGGGCGAACTCCGTCATCAGCGAGACCGCACCGCCGTACTCGCCGCCCGCGAACAGCCCCTGCAGGATGCGCAGCAGCGTAATAATGAGCGGCGCGGCAATCCCGATGCTGGCATAGACCGGCACAACGCCGATGGCGGCGGTAGCGAGCGTCATCAGCACCAGCACGATGATTAGCGTCGGCTTACGGCCAATCCGGTCGCCGATGCGGCCAAACACCACCGCACCCAGCGGGCGGAAGAAGAAGGCGATGGCAAACGAGGCGTAGGTGAGGATCAGGCTGGTCAGCCCCGCCTCTCCTTCAAGCTGGAAGAAGTTTTTCGCAATGACGGTCGCCAGAAAACCGTAGACCGCAAACTCATACCACTCGATAAAGTTACCAATGGAGCCTGCAATTAATGCTCGCTTGTGCGCATCCGGTTGCATAACGATCCTCACTGAAAAGGGTAAGAATAAATTATTCAACAAAAGCGAAGCCATGAAATAGTTTATTCTTATGTTCTGTGAGCTATTTCACGAATGATATCAGCGGGATCGTGAACGTGTGACTCCCCTCCCATGCAGCGTGCGCGCGGTCTGTCCATACTTATCGTCATTGCCACTGAAGGAGGGAGACAGCATGCACTGGCAGACCCATACCGTTTTCAATCAACCTGCACCGCTTTCCAACAGCAACCTTTTCCTCTCGGACTGCGCCCTGCGCGATGCGGTCGCGCGTGAAGGGGCCGAGTGGGATGTTGAGCTGCTCGCCAGCATCGGGCAGCAGTTAGGTACCGCAGAGTCGCTGGAGCTGGGCAGGCTGGCGAACGTGAATCCGCCGGAGTTGCTTCGCTATGACGCCACCGGAGAGCGACTGGACGACGTGCGTTTTCACCCGGCATGGCACCTGCTGATGCAGGGGCTGTGTGCCAATCGGGTACATAACCTGGCATGGGAAGAGGAGGCGCGTAAAGGGTCGTTTGTCGCGCGGGCCGCACGCTTTGTGCTTCATGCTCAGGTTGAGGCAGGCACGCTTTGTCCCGTCACCATGACGTTTGCCGCGACACCGCTCCTGCAGCAGGCGCTCCCCAGACTCTTTCACGACTGGCTGACGCCGCTGCTCAGCGATCGCTACGATCCGCATCTTGCGCCTGGCGCACAAAAGCGCGGCCTGCTGATTGGTATGGGGATGACGGAAAAGCAGGGCGGCTCGGACGTGCTGAGCAACACCACCAAAGCGGAAAAATGCGGTGATGGCAGCTACCGGCTGGTGGGACACAAATGGTTTTTCTCCGTCCCGCAAAGCGATGCGCATCTCGTGCTGGCGCAGGCGAAGGGCGGGTTGTCCTGCTTTTTTGTGCCGCGCTTTTTGCCTGATGGACAGCGCAACGCCGTCCGGCTGGAGCGCCTTAAGGACAAGCTCGGGAATCGCTCCAACGCCAGCAGCGAGGTGGAGTTTCTTGATGCCTCCGGCTGGCTGCTGGGGGAAGAGGGCGAAGGGGTACGGCAGATCCTCAAAATGGGCGGTCTGACGCGCTTTGACTGCGCGCTGGGCAGCCACGGACTCATGCGTCGGGCGCTGTCCGTGGCGCTGTACCATGCGCATCAGCGCCAGACCTTCGGCAAAAATCTTATCGATCAGCCGCTCATGCGCGACGTGCTAAGCCGGATGGCGCTGGTGCTGGAGGGGCAAACGGCGCTGCTGTTCCGCCTGGCGCGGGCGTGGGATAAACGCACCGATCCGCACGAGGCTGCCTGGGCACGGCTGTTTACCCCGGCAGCGAAATTTAGCGTGTGCAAAGCGGGCATCCCGTTTGTGGCTGAAGCGATGGAGGTGCTGGGCGGAGTCGGGTACTGCGAGGAGAGCGAACTTCCCCGCCTGTACCGAGAGATGCCGGTGAACAGCATCTGGGAAGGGGCCGGTAACATCATGTGCCTGGACGTGCTGCGCGTGCTGGCGAAGCAGCCGGGTATTCACGATCTGCTTGCCGATGAGTTTGCACAGGTAAAAGGGCAGGACAGACACTTCGACCGCAGCTGGCGACAGCTTCAGCAAAAACTGCGTAAACCGCAGGAGGCGCAGGGACGGGAAATTGCGCAGCAGCTTTTCCTGCTGGGTGCCGGGAGCGAAATGCTGCGGCACGCGTCGCCTCCGGTGGCGCAGGCGTGGTGCCGCATGATGCTGGATACCCGTGGCGGCACGCTGATGAGCGAGCAGGTGCAAAGTGACCTGCTGCTGCGTGCGACGGGCAGAGTCGGTTAGCCTTTTAGCTGGAACAGGCTCACCAACTGAGCCAGATGTGATCCCTTCTCGCGCAGCGTTTGAGCCGTTTGTTCGCTGCGTGAGATACGATCGGCATTAATATGCGACGCTTCGCCAATGTGGGTCATGGCGAGGTTAACCTGGCCAATCCCTGCGGACTGCTCGCGTGAGGCATGGTTAATCTCGGTGACCAGCTGACTGATGTTATCGATATGAATGATGATGTCATCCATCGCCAGGCGGGTCTTTTCAGACAGCGCATGGCCCTCACTCACTTTTCTGAGCGTATCGCCAATCAGCTGTTCAATCTCCTTCACCGCGTTAGCGCTGCGTCCCGCCAGGGCACGAACTTCCTGCGCGACTACCGCAAACCCTTTTCCGTGCTCACCGGCGCGGGCCGCTTCCACTGCCGCATTCAGCGCCAGAATATTGGTCTGGAAAGCGATGGATTCGATCACGCGCGTGATGTCTTCTATGCGTTTTGACGCTTCGCGAATATCGTCCATGGTCGATACCGCGTGGGTGACCGTCTCACCGCCCTGATGGACCGCGAGCGAGGTTTCACCGACCAGCTGCTGCGTTTGCTCCATGTTGGCGGCATTTTGCTGCACGGTGGCGGCCAGCTGCTCCATGCTGGCGGAGGTCTCTTCCACGCTGCTCGCCTGCTTGTTGATCTGCTCTGAAATCTCGCCGGTGTCGGCGGCCAGCGCGTTGGTGCCCAAATGGATCTCGCCAGCGGCCTCGCGGACCTGCAGGACAATTTTTTGCAGGCCCCCGCCGATGCCGTTGATGGCGTCGATCAGCTGGCCGACTTCGTCCTGGCGCGTCACGGGCAGGCTGGAACGGAGATCCCCTGCGGCATATTGCCGGGCAAGATGGATCACATTGCGCAGCGGGCGGGTCAGCACGCGGCGAATAAGAATCACGAACAGGCCAGCAAACAGGATGGATAAGACCACGCCGGCCAGCAGGAAGCGATCGCGCATGGCGGTAACGCTTGAGAGCAGCACCGATTTATCCACTTCGCCGACGATAGTCCAGTTCCAGCCTGGCAGCGGGGTATAGGCCATTTTCAGCGTGCGGCCGTCGTCGCTTACGCGTTCCAGCGTGCCGGGCTTGTCACTCAAAAGCTGTTGCTGCGTCGCGCCGTCCCACTTCGGCAGCTGTCCCTCTTCACCGGCATGGAACAGGTATTGCCCGCGCGTTTTGCCGTTGCTGCGATCCAGCACGAAGAAGTGACCGCTCTCGCCCAGGCGGCGGGTGAGGATTTTCTCGCGCATGACGTTCCAGGAATGCGTAATGTCCACGCCAACAAAGACGATCGCAATGACCTGGCCATCGGCGTTTTTAACCGGCTGATACTGGGTGATATAGCGTTTGCCAAACAGCAGCGCCAGGCCACGGTAGACTTCCCCTCTGTTGACGGCGGCAAAGGCCGGGCTGGCGGTATCCAGCACGGTGCCCATCGCCCGCTCGCCGTTCTCTTTGCGCAGGGAGGTGGCGACGCGAACAAAGTCGTTACCGCTGCGTACAAACAGCGTGGAGATTGCTCCCGTACGGCTCAGAAAGTCATCGGAAAAAGAGGTATTTTCATGGAGTTCAGCGTCTCCCCCTTTCAGTAGGGGAACGGTGAGCCCGTTAATGGTCCGGGGCTGCTGAGTATCGACGCTAAAAGGCTGGGGCAGAAATGTCGTAAACAGTTTGGTGTAGCTTTCGACTTCTTCGCTCAGGCTGGTATTAAACATCTGCACCATGTCGACCATGCCTGTGGACTGATTATGCAGATCTTCGACGGCGAGGGCTTCAAGCTGCTGGCTGGCTTTTTGACTGAGCAGAAAAGTGAAAAGCAGAAACAGCGTGGCGACACTGATGCCCGTAAGCAGCGACAGCTTTGCCCCCAGGCCTGCACGGCGAAAAACGTTGATCATAAATTGCTCATCATTGAAAAGGTATGGTTCTTCAACGGCAGAGCGGGGATTACGTTTACTGAATTAATGTAACAAAATGTTATTTTCTTGTTATTGATTGGTTTTTCATAAGATAAAAAATTTGCAAAAACGAAAAGCCACTAAAAATAAGTGGCTTTTATCAGGAGGGATATTACACGTAAAGAATGGCCTGTACTCGCCAGTGGTCGATGTGGTGATCTTCCTGCATCTGGATGATGCGATACCATGAAGCACCCTGCTCATCGGCCTTTAATGCCACAACGCGTTCTACGTCCTGCGGGCTTCCCGAGATATTATTCACGGATATCTGGCCAATTTCATTCAGGCCAGTCACACAGTCAGCACTGGCGAATTCTGCTGACTGCGCGGTGGTGCTCACCAGGCCTGCTGAGAGCAACAGAGAGGTCAAAGCAAGAGTTCGTTTCATCGTCAGCTCCATTTCACATATCTCCGGTATCCGCCGGGCAATCCTTCGCGAATAAACTCCTTTCCATTGACGCGGGCATGGAGTTTATTGTGGACAGGAAAATGTCTATGGACGCAAAGCAGTGTAAATCTCGTTCAAAGGAAAACCATTATTTACGGTACAAAATTGCCTGTGAATACCACTGTCCCGTTATGATGGTTTCGTCGATCATAATGATGACGTAATAATCTGCTTTGGCGGCGACGGCCTGTGCTTTTATTGCCGCTTCTGCGTCATCGGGGGAGCCGCGTACCAGCGCGGAAATCGTGCCCATTCGTTGTAATCCTTCCGTCTGATTACGACGAATCTCCTGTGGATGATCGGCGACCGGTGGAGCGGGTTGCGGCGTTCCCTGCAGCGCGCTACAGCCACTGAGCAGAAACACCAGCACTAAAGCAGCAAACCTGCGCATAACCATATCTCGTTTCCTGATAGCCATAGTGTAGTTGTCTGTGAATTTAGTTTTGGGGGAATGTTCCCGAAGTGTTATCTGGGACGTATATTTCGAATGAAAATGACGTGAAAGCGTAACCCAGTTCTCAACATTATGAATCATACATTCGCACAGGGTCGACAATGATTGAAATTGAAATACGCCACCTCGGCGACCATGAAATTTTACACGCGATGCCTGCGGGTAAACGTGATAAACCGCTGCCTGTTGTGGTTTTTTATCACGGGTTTACCTCATCGAAGCTGGTTTACAGTTATTTTGCCGTTACGCTGGCGCAGGCGGGTTTTCGCGTGGTGATGCCGGATGCGCCTGACCACGGCGCTCGCTTTACGGGCAATGAACAGGCGCGGCTTGGGCAGTTCTGGCACATTCTGCACGGGAGTCTGACCGAGTTTGCCGGGGTGCGCGATGCGCTTTATGAGGCCGGCCTGGTTGCCGACAATCGTCTGGCTGTCGCCGGGGCGTCGATGGGCGGTATGACGGCGCTGGGGATTATGACGCATCATCCGGAAGTGAAGTCGGTCGCCTGCCTGATGGGCTCGGGCTATTTTACGTCGCTGGCGAAGACGCTCTTTCCCCCTAAGGAATTAGCGGAAATCACCGCGACGCTCGAAGAGTGGGATGTGTCCCGGTCATTGCCGCGCGTGGCCGATCGCCCACTGCTGCTATGGCACGGTGATGCAGATGATGTGGTCCCGCCCGAGGGAACCTTCCGTCTGCAGCAGGCGTTAATAAATGCAGGCCTGGACGGTAATCTGACCTGCCTGTGGGAACCTGGCGTCCGCCACCGCATCACGCCAACGGCGCTGGACGCCACGGTGGCATTTTTCCGCCAGCACCTTTAAATGCGCAGCACCTTAACTCCCGATCTTCCAGTTTCTGGAGGATCTCAGGGGGTCTTTTACCGATGGTATTCCGGAGCCTTTCTCAAAAAAAAGCCCCCGGGCAGGGGGCAACGTCAACTATGGCTATGTTCTCGTTGTTGGCTTTCCTGGTGCTAGCGTTAAAGCGTTATCGGTAAATATCTGCACTGGCGTGCATGTTGCCGTTGCTGCCGGGCTCACGGGTTAACATCACGTGGTAATAGGTTGCGCCCTGCGCATCGGTTTCTTCGTTTAGGGCCTGATCTGCTTCACTTTCCGTGGCGAAATTATGATTGATGTAAATTACGCCCAAGCTTTGCACATCATCCATGTTTCTGGCCTGTCGGCTGTCTATCTTGATGGCTGCCATCGCGTTTGCACTGAGCAAAAGCGCCGCCATTATGGCTAGTGCGATTTTTTTCATGATATGCGCTCCACGACTACGTGCTGCGAGAGGGGGGATGCTCCTTCTTTAATTCAGGCGATCTCTGATTAAAGTGTAATCACTCATCCGGCGGGGATGCGTGACCATTTCTGATGCAGTTGTTCAAAAAAACAACGCTTCCGGGTGTGACCAATTTTAAATCACCTACTTAGACCCGCTTCGCGCTTTGTGCGAATTATTTGTGCAATCAGCTTGAGTTTCCAGGGGCGCGCAAGTATTATGACGCGTCAATTTTTCAGCCGACCTTTAACACGTTCCTTGCCTCCCCGGGCCTCGGCTGACCCAGACAGGAGGCTGAATAATCCGTAAGGAGCAATTCGATGCGTCATTACGAAATCGTTTTTATGGTCCATCCTGACCAGAGCGAACAGGTTCCGGGTATGATCGAGCGTTACTCTGCTGCCATCACTGGTGCAGAAGGTACGATCCACCGTCTGGAAGACTGGGGCCGCCGTCAGCTGGCTTACCCGATCAACAAACTGCACAAAGCACACTACGTTCTGATGAACGTTGAAGCGCCGCAGGAAGTGATCGATGAGCTGGAAACTACCTTCCGCTTCAACGATGCCGTTATCCGCAGCATGGTTATGCGTACCAAAAACGCAGTTACCGAAGCATCTCCGATGGTTAAAGCGAAAGACGAGCGCCGTGAGCGTCGCGATGATTTCGCAAACGAAACCGCAGATGATTCTGATGCTGGGGATTCTGAAGAGTAATTTCTGATGACCAACCGTCTGGCGTTGTCCGGCATCGTATGCAGGGCTCCCCTTCGAAAGGTCAGTCCATCAGGAATTCCGCATTGCCAGTTCGTGCTTGAGCATCGTTCTGTGCAAGAGGAAGCCGGGTTTCACCGGCAGGCGTGGTGCCAAATGCCCGTTATTATTAGCGGACACGAAAACCAGGCCATTACTCACAGTTTAACGGTCGGTAGCGCAGTAATCGTTCAGGGGTTCATCTCTTGCCACAAGGCAAAGAACGGCCTGAGCAAAATGGTTCTGCATGCCGAGCAGATTGATTTGATAGATTCTGGAGACTAGCCATATGGCACGTTATTTCCGTCGTCGCAAGTTCTGCCGTTTCACCGCGGAAGGCGTTCAAGAGATCGACTATAAAGATATCGCAACGCTGAAAAACTACATCACCGAAAGCGGTAAGATTGTCCCAAGCCGTATCACCGGTACTCGTGCAAAATACCAGCGTCAGCTGGCTCGCGCTATCAAACGCGCTCGCTACCTGTCCCTGCTGCCGTACACTGATCGTCATCAGTAATCGGGCACGGTCCATTAATACGACTTTAAGAGGATAAGGTAATGCAAGTTATTCTGCTTGATAAAGTAGCAAACCTGGGCAGCCTGGGTGATCAGGTTAACGTTAAAGCGGGTTACGCACGTAACTTCCTGGTTCCACAGGGTAAAGCTGTTCCAGCTACCAAGAAAAACGTAGAGTTTTTCGAAGCACGTCGCGCTGAACTGGAAGCCAAACTGGCTGACGTTCTGGCGGCTGCTAACGCTCGCGCTGAAGCAATCAACGCACTGGGCACCGTTACCATCGCGTCTAAATCTGGCGACGAAGGTAAACTGTTCGGTTCCATCGGTACCCGCGATATCGCTGATGCAGTAACTGCTGCAGGCGTTAAAGTGGCTAAGAGCGAAGTTCGTCTGCCGAACGGCGTTCTGCGTACCACTGGTGAGCACGAAGTTGACTTCCAGGTTCACAGCGAAGTGTTCGCTAAACTGGTTGTTAACGTTGTAGCTGAGTAATTTTTTACTCTGCTCACGTTGAAACGCCGGCCTTGTGCCGGCGTTTTGCTTTTTACAGCTCCGGGCCCTTAACGCGCCCTGATAAAACTGCCGTCTGGCTGGCGGGTAAACAGCACCTGTTGTCCGTTTCCTGTATCAATCGTTAATCCTGTCACCACACCGCTGGCATTCTGACGAACCTGCACCATCTGTCCATTCTGCAGGTTACTGAGCGGCTTACCTGCACCTTCCACCTTCGCCATGGCATACACGTCGGTTGGCGGCAGGTTATGGTCGCGGAACAGCTGTGCCAGGGTTTTGCCCGGCTCCACGCGATAGGAACGCCACTGTTGCTCGATGCCGGTAGGCTGTTGCGTCTGAGGCTGAGACGGGGCGGCGGCTTGATCCTGTGGTTGTTCATCCTGAATGGGCTCTGGCTCAACCGGTGCAACCTGACCCGGATCGTTAGACGGGGTGACAAGCTGCGTTTGCATCGGCTGTGCATCAGGCTGCGGTCGCGTCTGCGACTGAATGTCCAGTTGAGCATTGCGGGTAACGGGTGCGGTATCGACATCATCGCTCCCGGAAGGAAGCAGGAAGCCCACGATCACCATCAGCGCGCCAATGATGATCCCTCTGCGATGCAGAGGAGGCAGCGGGTCCATGATGCGAAAATTGTCCGGCGCCTGCCAGATTTTCGCCAGGGTAGGTTTCAGTTCAAATCGCCCGGGCATGGCACTCCTCCTGCTCCGCGTCTTTTTTATCCTGTGTTCCGAAGTATAGTTTGCTAACTGCCTGAACGGCGTAGCAAACCCGACATCCGTGACATCAGTTCGGGATTAATCCTGGTTATCTCTATTGTTTCTGTTTCGTCGCGGTTTGTCACCTTAACTTCAGACAAAGTTTTACCCATAAGGGCATGGCTGATATGCTGCCCGCTACTTTAAATGTGATGGAAGGAAAACCCATGACCACCCCGACTTTTGACACTATCGAAGCGCAGGCAAGTTACGGTATCGGCTTGCAGGTAGGACAGCAGCTGAGCGAATCCGGCCTGGAAGGTCTGTTACCAGAAGCGCTGGTGGCGGGTATCGCTGACGCACTGGAAGGCAAACAGCCTGCCGTTCCGGTTGACGTTGTGCACCGTGCGCTGCGTGAAATCCACGAACGTGCTGACGCCGTGCGTCGCGCACGCTTTGAAGAGATGGCCGCCGAAGGTGTGAAATATCTGGAAGAGAACCGTGAGCGTGAAGGCGTGAACAGCACCGAGTCTGGTCTGCAGTTCCGCGTGATCAATCAGGGTGACGGCGCAATCCCGGCGCGTACCGACCACGTTCGCGTACACTACACCGGTAAGCTGATCGACGGTACCGTGTTCGACAGCTCCGTGGCGCGCGGCGAACCGGCTGAGTTCCCGGTGAACGGCGTTATCGCAGGCTGGATTGAAGCGCTGACCCTGATGCCAGTCGGTTCCAAATGGGAACTGACTATTCCGCATAACCTGGCCTACGGCGAGCGCGGCGCTGGTGCGTCCATCCCGCCATTCAGCACCCTGGTCTTTGAAGTCGAGCTGCTGGAAATTCTGTAATCGACTTTTCTTATTTCCTCTCTCCGGTTGGGGAGAGGAAAATAGTGTAAAAACCTATAGTTATGGTGCAATCAACATTTTATCTTGCAAACGAAACTGTTGCGTGTATTTTTGTGAGCTGTTTCGCGCTGCATGAGTGATATGACACTCACTTTCAACATATTATTAACATAATATCTAAATCATAGTATTCATCCCGCCGATTCTTACCTAATATCGATTAGCCCTTACAAGGGAACGTCATCTTTTGACGTATTTAAAGGCCAGAAGAGTCTTAACAACACAGACAGGCATAAACAGGAAAATATCACATGGTAGATCAGGTTAAAGTCGTCGCCGACGAAGGGGCGTCGTCTGAACAGTCGCTACGACGCAATCTCACAAACCGTCATATTCAGCTCATTGCCATCGGGGGTGCCATCGGTACCGGGCTGTTTATGGGGTCAGGCAAAACTATTAGTCTCGCCGGGCCGTCAATCATATTCGTTTATATGATTATCGGTTTTATGCTGTTCTTCGTGATGCGTGCAATGGGTGAACTGCTGCTCTCGAACCTCGAATACAAATCCTTTAGCGACTTCGCTTCTGACCTGCTCGGGCCGTGGGCGGGCTATTTCACCGGCTGGACCTACTGGTTCTGCTGGGTTGTCACCGGTATGGCGGACGTCGTGGCGATTACCGCCTACGCGCAGTTCTGGTTCCCGGGTCTGTCGGACTGGGTCGCCTCGCTGGCGGTTATTGTTCTGCTGCTGAGCCTGAACCTCGCCACCGTTAAAATGTTCGGTGAGATGGAGTTCTGGTTCGCGATGATCAAAATCGTGGCGATTGTCGGGCTTATCGTTGTGGGTCTGGTGATGGTGCTCACCCACTTCCAGTCACCAACGGGCGTTCAGGCATCGTTTACCCATCTGTGGAATGACGGCGGCTGGTTCCCGAAAGGCATCAGCGGCTTCTTTGCCGGATTCCAGATCGCGGTGTTCGCGTTTGTGGGCATTGAGCTGGTGGGCACGACCGCTGCGGAAACCAAAGATCCCGAGAAGTCTCTCCCGCGCGCGATAAACTCTATTCCGCTGCGTATCATCATGTTCTACGTCTTCGCGCTGATCGTCATTATGTCCGTGACGCCATGGAGCTCGGTGGTGCCAAGCAAGAGCCCGTTCGTTGAGCTGTTCGTGCTGGTAGGCCTGCCTGCTGCCGCGAGCCTGATTAACTTCGTGGTGCTGACCTCTGCGGCATCTTCCGCGAACAGCGGCGTGTTCTCCACCAGCCGTATGCTGTTTGGCCTGGCGCAGGAAGGCGTGGCGCCGAGCGCGTTCGCCAAGCTCTCTAAGCGTGCCGTACCGGCAAAAGGGCTGACCTTCTCCTGCATGTGCCTGCTGGGCGGCGTGGTGATGCTCTACGTGAACCCAAGCGTGATTGGCGCGTTCACCATGATCACCACAGTCTCAGCGATCCTGTTTATGTTCGTCTGGACCATCATCCTCTGTTCATATCTGGTGTACCGCAAGCAGCGCCCACATCTGCATGAGAAATCGATCTACAAGATGCCGCTGGGCAAGCTGATGTGCTGGGTGTGCATGGCGTTCTTCGTCTTCGTGCTGGTTCTGCTGACGCTGGAAGATGATACCCGTCAGGCACTCATCGTCACGCCGCTGTGGTTTATCGCGCTGGGGCTGGGCTGGGTGTTTATCGGTAAGAAACGTATGGCAGGCGTACGGTAAAAGCAAAACGGCAACTTCGGTTGCCGTTTTTAGTTTTTGCACCCTCTCCCGTGGCAGAGGGGCGGGGTGGGGGCATCAGGCCGCAGCGGCCTTTTTTATTCCCCCGCTAATGCCCGCGGGAACAGAACGTTGTTCTCGAGACTGATGTGTTCCATCAGGTCGTCAATCATCTCGTTAATGCCGTTGTACATCGCTTTCCACGTTGTGCACGCTTCTGGCGGCGGCGTAACGTTGTGGGTGGTGTGTTTGATCACTTCCAGCAGTTCGCCCGCGTCATCATGCTCGCTTTCCATCACGTTGATGGGCCCCATCGCCTGGCTTCCCATACCCTGTTTAATCATCGGGAAGAGGATCTGCTCTTCCTTCATCATGTGGCTTGAAAGCTCTTCGTGCAGCAGGGTCAGGTACTTTGCCAGACCGCGCGGTACGGAAGGTTTGTCGGCATGGACGCGCTCGACTTTGGTCGCCTGAAGAATCAGTTCCGGCAGTTGCTCACGGTGACGGTCATGATAACGCACGATGATATGGTCGATGATTTCCGCGAGCGGAGCGGTTCGCCAGTCTTTGTCGACGGGCTGCTCGGCCAGCTGCGCCAGCTCTGCTTCAATAACCTCAACGTCCAGCTCTTTGCGTGAGGCCGCCCGCTCCAGTGTTTGCTTACCGCCGCAGCAGTAGTCCATATCGTATTTACGGAACAGCGCAGAAGCGCGAGGAATGGAGAGCGCCAGCTCGCCAAGGGGTTGGTCGCGAAAGGCCATAGCAGTTACCTCGTCATCAATAATATAAAGTGCATATTAAATGCATCTTTAGGCCAGCGCTATAACCCTTTAGAGGGAAGGGGTAAAGTGAGATGTGGATCACAAAAAAATCCCACTTTTAACTCTCTGAATGGGCTCAGGAAAGTGGTTTCGAAACTTTTTAAAGGTGGAGGAACAGTAAACAACCCGCCGCGCCTGCCGATATATCCACGTCAGACAAACCTGCATAAAACAAAGGCAACGCATGTTTAAACGTATAAAAGTCATTACCCTTCTGATTTCGGTGCTGCTTGTGCTCGGCATCATGCAAGTGATTTCCGCCGGTATCTTTATCAACGCCCTGAATAACGATAAAGACAACTTCACCGTGTCGCAGCTCTCCAGCAAGAACGTGGCGGAGTTTACCGATGCGTGGATCAGTCTGAACCAGGCTCGCGTCACCCTGAACCGCGGGATGCTGCGCCTGCAAAGCAGCATGGCCTCTCAAATTAACGGCGGTCAGCTGAATGAGCTGGTGACCACGGCGAAAAATCTGCTGACTGAAGCGCAGGTTCATTACGATAAATACTATGCCCTGCCGAACACGCCAGGCCTGGATGAGAACCTGACCAACCAACTCGAAGAGCAGTACCGCATTTACTCTGCAACGCTGACGCAAATGAACGTTCTGCTGAGCCAGGGCAATCTGGAAGATATGTTCAAGCAGAATGCCGAACAGAAACAAAACGCGATGCAGACGGTTTATCGTGAATGGCGCGAAGCGCAGGCAATGCTTACCGATAAAGGCATCCAGGACAATGAAAGCGACTACAAGCGCATCCTGTGGATCCTTTCTGCGGTTATGCTGCTGGTGATTGTGGTGATTATCTCCAGCTGGATCGCCATGCGCCGCGTGCTGCTGCTGCCTCTTGAAGAGGTGATTAACCATATTCGCGCCATTGCGGCAGGCGATCTCACCCAGCCGATTCAGGCAGACGGTAATAATGAAATGGCCATCCTGGCGCGCAACGTGCAGGAGATGCAAACTTCGCTGGCAAACACCGTGGGCGTGGTGCGTGAAGGCGCAGATACCATTTACACCGGTGCAGGCGAAATCTCCGCTGGCAGTAACGACCTCTCTTCCCGCACCGAGCAGCAGGCTGCGTCTCTGGAAGAGACGGCAGCCAGCATGGAGCAGCTGACGGCGACCGTGAAGCAGAACGCCGATAACGCGCGTCAGGCTTCCCGTCTGGCACTGGATGCCTCCTCAACGGCGAAGAAGGGTGGTAACGTGGTTGAAGGCGTCGTGCGGACGATGGACGAAATCGCCACCAGCTCCAGCAAAATTGCGCAAATTACTAACGTGATCGACGGCATTGCTTTCCAGACGAATATCCTGGCGTTGAACGCGGCGGTGGAAGCCGCGCGTGCGGGCGAGCAGGGCCGTGGTTTTGCGGTTGTGGCAGGCGAAGTGCGTACTCTTGCCCAGCGTAGCGCCCAGGCGGCGAAAGAGATTAAAGCGCTGATCGACGATTCCGGTGAACGCGTGAACGCGGGCTCTCTGCTGGTTAACGAAGCCGGGGAGACGATGGCAGAAATCGTCAATGCGGTCACCCGCGTCACCGACATCATGGGCGAAATTGCATCGGCCTCTGACGAGCAGAGCCGTGGTATCGACCAGGTGGGTCAGGCGGTAGCCGAGATGGACCGCGTGACCCAGCAGAACGCCTCGCTGGTGGAGGAGTCTGCGGCCGCGGCGGCGGCGCTGGAAGATCAGGCTGCACGCCTGAACGAAGCGGTGGCGGTGTTCAAAATTACCCGCAACCAGGCGGTAAAAGCGGCGCCGGTAAAAACCTATGTGCCAAAAGCGCAGCCTGTCGCGGCGGCGTCTGAAGGGAACTGGGAAACGTTTTAAGGGCTTGCCCGGTGGCGGCTACGCCTTACCGGGCCTACGGTTTTGTAGGCCCTGCAAGCGCAGCGCCGCCGGGCAATGCTCACATCTCCGATGCCGGAACAACCCTCGGTTTTTCCGGCTTCGCTCTCACCGCCATCACTACCCCCACCACCAACAGCACGATCCCACAGGTCGTGAACAGCGGCGGTACGCTCTGGCGCATCAGAAAGGTATAAAGCAGTCCGGCCAGGGTTTCGAAGACAATCAGCGGCCCTAATATCACCGTCGGCAGCTTCTGGCTGGCAATATTCCAGCACAGCGCGCCCACCCATGAACACAGCACGGCGATCGCAACCATCAGCCCAATAAATACCCACGGTCTTGGCCCGAAGGGCTGGGCGAAGTCCGGCTGCTGATGGCCCAGCCAGAGGCATGCGCCGAGATATCCCACGACGGATACGGGCAACGTGACCAGAGCCTGCGCCGTCGCCCACATCATCGGATGTTTGTCCGGATTCTCCCGCAGCCAGCGCGCGTTGCGCAGGGCATACCATGCCCAGCACGCCACGGAAATGAACGCCAGCACAATGCCAGAACCGTAACGCCACAGGTCAACATCCGCCTGCCCATGACGCAGCTCGGCAATATTGACGCATACCAACCCCAGGGCGGTGCATATCAGCGCCGGCGCCATTTTAGACCACGCCAGTTTGCCATCGCGCTGGCTGTAGAGCAGGTTAGCAAAGACGGGGATGACGACCGGCAGCGTGCCGATAATCATGGTTGATACCGGCGCACCGGTACGCTGAATGGCACTCGCCAGGCAAACGTAATAGAGAAGATTGCCCATCATGGTCAGCGCCAGCGCGGTGGCCCAGTCCTGACGGCTGAGCTGACGCAAGCGCGCGCGTCCCAGCCACGCCAGAGGCAGGGCAATCAGCCCCAGAGCCAGATAACGTCCGGTCGACTGCAATATTGCCGGATACTCGGGCACGATCAGCGGGCCGACGAAAATCAGCCCCCACATCATCCCGGCCAGCAGGGCATACAACACTCCACTAATCATTTTTCCATCCACAGGTATTTACGCTGTATGCAGTGTAGGAGGGGAAAATACGCGCGTATTGTATGAGATTGCGCATTAGCGCCGGATGACCTGCTTCTGGTAGCGCACGGGCGTAATGCCGTAGCGGCGGGTAAACGCGCGGGTGAGATGCGACTGATCGGTCAGCCCGGTTGCGGCGGCGACCTCTGCGGCGGGCATGCCGTGCGTGAGGAATGCTTTGGCGCGCCAGAGGCGAATGGCCATCAGCATCTGATGTGGCGTCACGTGAAAATGGGCTTTAAACTGGCGCTGAAAATGATACGGGCTGAGTGAAACGACGCTGGCCAACTCGTCCAGCGTCAGGGGGTGCATGTAGTTTTCGTGCAGGTACTCGCGTACGCGTTCGAAGCGGTGCGCGCCCTCCTGAATCACCGGCGCGTGATGGGCCAGAGGCTGGAAGGTCTCAATCAGATCCAGCAGTAATCCTTTTTGCGCAAGCGGATCGTCCGTGTGCCACAGGCCGTAAATCAGCCTGCCGATTTGCTGTGAGCGCAACGGGTCATGGCGGGTCACGTCGCTAAACCACCAGTGCCTGAGGCCGGTCACCTCTTCAAGCAGATCGGGTTCGATATAGACCATCCGGTAGCGCCAGCCGCCCTCGGTGGCGGATTCACCGGTGTGGATCTCGTCCGGGTTCATGGTGACGACGGATTTTTCCGCCGCGAGATGCTGGGTACCGCGATAGCGAAAGCGTTCGGCACCGGTTTCAATCGTGCCGATCCCGAAGGCTTCATGGGTGTGAGGCTCAAAGGCGTAGTCAGAAATGTGCGCGTGATACAGTTCCAGTCCCGGCAGCTGCGCCAGATGGCGAAAGCGCGCGCTGTCTCTTTCATCATTAAACTGTTCTGGTACGCCTTGCACGTTGAACCTCCTCATGGTCATTTTTTCATTATCAGAGATGACCGGAGTTTATGCACTAAACATCTTTGCCCGGACGGTCTTACGGTAATCCCCCGGTGAAACCGTGGTTTTATGCTTAAACTGGCGATTAAAGTGCGCAATATCCTGATATCCCACCGCATTCGCGATCTCCTGAATGCACAGATTGGTGGATTGTAGCATTGTCATGGCGGATTCAATTCTGGCGGTTAATAAATACTGCAGGGGGGACATGTCGGTGGCATTTTTAAAGCGACGGTTGAAGTTGCGCAAACTCATGCCAGCCATAGCGGCAAGATTCTGCATGGATATATCCGAGGCACAGTTGGCTTTTATCCAGGTTTGAATTTGAACAATATCTTCATCCGGGTGGGGTTTGTTTTCTTCACTGTAACACTGGCGATCAAACTGACTACGAATTTCATGGAAAAATGTTCGTTGTGTATGCGTGGCTACACGTTTCCCGTATATCGTTTCGATAAAATGAATAGTCAGATCTGACAGGGCCTTAACGCTGGCGGCACAGTAAATATTATCGGCCTGCGTGAGAAAATGTTTGGTTTGTAATTTTACGCTGGGGTAGTCGCGCGAGAATTGTTTGAAGTAGTGCCAGTGGGTGGTGGCGGGCTTTCCGTTGAGCAATCCCGACTCCGCCAGAAAACAGCAGCCCGTTCCGACAGCGGCGATACGGGTTCCTCGCGCAGCCTGCTCGGTCAACCATTTCAGAAGTTCAGGCTGTTGTCTGACCACTGCTCGAGGGTTGCGCCACAGGGCAGGAAGATAGATAACGTCATAGTGCCTGTCTGCGGCAAGCGTGGTATCGGCGGTAATGCTAAACCCACTTTGCGTCAGGATAGGCTCGTTATTTATGCCAATAGTATGAACTTTCAGTATATTCTCCGGACGACAGAGCCTGAACGTAGATGTCTCCGTTTTGTGCTTGTCTGCGTGGGATGTTGTTTTTTGCTCGGCTAAATAGCTGCTGGCTGCGGCTTTCCACATTTCAATCGGCAGACTGAGACCGGAACTTAGCATGCGTTCACATAACACAAATCCAATTTGTGTATTTGTCATTTTCGATTAATACCTGTTTTGACTATTATTTTTGGTGACTCATAGTTGCCCTGGCCAAAAAAGTCAGCATTTTGGCTGGATTTTCATATTAGCTTTTGTCGGTAATTTGTAAACTAATATCTGAAATTATCGAACTTGCACAAAATAAGTCTACGACCACTACAGGATGAATTATGGTGAAATTACCCGTAATAACGGCTTTCGGCGGCTATAGTCCAGCTGGTCGTAGTTCTTTTCATCATGCATTTCGCCGAATGATTATTGATTCATTATCGGAAGAGGAAAGGCAGGAGACGTTATTATCGTTAGCTATTCTGATGGGCGTGCTTAAATATGATGAAGGTGGGTATTGCGACATTTCAGGTAAAAGATTTACGCCCGCTCAGGCTGCCGCGCAGATAAAAGACGAGACGCTGGAAGGAACCCTTATCAGAATAATTACGCGCGACTATTTTGATGTCGATGCTATCACCAGCCATGCAAAATTGAATATGGTTTCTGGCGAAGAAGGATTCAGCTTTAATATCTCAGCCAGACAATTACCGCATCCCTTACCGGCGGGATGGCAGGTTGAGGAATTACCGGATCGGCGCGTGCGTATTACCGTTCAGGGAGAGATGGACTGTAAAATTGAGGCGTTGTTGCGCACGGAGGTTCAGGCTGCAGGTTTGCTGCCGCAGGGATTCCGGCCGGGTGACCATTACAATTCGCAGTTCCATCCGCGGGCGCTACAAATGGCGATTGTCGGGGCATCGGACGCCATCAACGCTCTGGGGATCCCGTGGCGCGAGATACAGGCAGCGATCGCGCCGGATCAGCTCGGGGTCTATTCGGGCAATATCATGGGACAGCTCGACGATTATGGCTTTGGCGGTATGCTCCAGTCGCGCCTGAAAGGCCAGCGCGTCAGCGCCAAACAGTGTCCGCTGGGCCTGAACAGCATGTGCGCTGATTTCCTCAATGCGTATGTGCTGGGTAGCGTTGGCCATACCAGCGCCACGCTGGGGGCGTGCGCCACGTTTCTGTATAACCTCAATGCGGCAGTCGAAGATATAAAAGCGGAACGCATTCGCGTGGCCGTTGTGGGCAGCGCCGAAGCGCCGGTCACCTCCGAAGCGATTGAAGGATTCGACGCCATGGGCGCCCTGGCAACGGAGAGCAAGCTTAAGCATATTGATGAAACGGAAACGCCCGACTGGCGCAGCAGCAGCCGTCCTTTTGGCAACAGCTGTGGTTTTGTGATCGCAGAATCCAGCCAGTATGTCGTGTTAATGGACGACGAGCTGGCGCTGCAGCTTGGGGCAGAGATCCATGGTTCGGTGGGGAATGTCTTTATCAACGCTGACGGCTTTAAGCGTTCTATTGCGTCACCAGGGCCGGGGAACTACATCACCATGGCGAAAGCCGTGGCTTCGGCAGTGTCGATGGTCGGAATGGAAGCGGTGCAAAAGGGATCGTTTATTCAGGCGCACGGTTCAAGCACGCCGAAGAATTGCGTCTCCGAAGCGGATATTTTTGACCGCGTTGCGCAAGCCTTTGCGATCCGCGACTGGCCGGTGACGGCGGTGAAATCGTATCTCGGTCACTCCCTGGGACCCGCCAGCGGCGACCAGCTCATCAGCTGCCTCGGCGTCTTCCGCTATGGCATTTTGCCGGGAATTAAAAGCGTAACCCAGATCGCGCCGCAGGTGAATAACGCACGCTTATCCATTCCTCTTCAGGACTACAAATTAGAGGAAGGCCAGGGACAAATTGCCTTTATTAATTCAAAAGGCTTTGGCGGTAATAATGCCACGGGGGTGGTTTACTCGGCAAAGCTTACCCATCAATGGTTGCGCAAACGCTACGTGGACGCGGTATTTGCGGATTATCAGCAGCGTAACCGCGAGGTGCGACATCAGGCGAACGCGTACGACGAGTCGGCTTCGCAGGGTGAACTCAACGTTATTTATCTGTTTGGCCAGCAGGGGATAAATGAGGAAGATATTAAGATTGCCAGGGATGGCATCACCATTCCCGGATTTGAAAAACCGATAATGTACGCGACGGAAAAAGAATACCCGGACTTTTAATCGTTATATCTGTTTTTATTATTAATCAATATGTGTGGGCCGGGTAAGGGAAATCACCCGGCCGCAGGAAAGAACGGTGACACCGTTAAGGAAGGTGCGAACAAGTTCCTGATATGAGATCATCATATTCATCCGGAGCGCATCCCAGAGGGACATCATGAGCCATCAACTCACCTTCGCCGATAGTGAATTCAGCACTAAGCGCCGTCAG
>NZ_CDRQYH010000054.1:0-25061 GCF_977039595.1 Enterobacter sp. | reverse complement strand
TACGAGCGCTGAACAAAATGACGAAAGCAGGTATGCCTGAAAGCGTGCGTATTGCCTGAAAACACAACCCGCTACGGGGGAGACTTACCCGAAATCTGATTTATTCAACAAAGCCTGTTATTCGACGTTCCTCGCGCCTTATGGTGCGAGAGTTAGGTTTTATGGGGTCTACCCTGGCCTCAACGAATTACTCGCCTTCAGCCGTCCATACTCTGGTCGAAATTGCTCTGCGTAAGGAGATGACGGCGAGTCAGCTGGTGCAACTGCTGGGCCTGGAAAAGTCCAGCGTCAGCCGGATGCTGGCTCGCCTGATTGCCGCGGGCGAACTCGAGGAGGTCATTTCTCCTGAGGATGCGAGAGCAAAGAGCCTCAGGCTGACCGCGAAAGGTCACGAGACGGTCAGCAAAATTAATGCCTTCAGCAATGAGCGGGTGGTCACAGCAATAAAGCGTCTTGCCCCTGCCCAGCAGCAGACCATTTCTGAAGGGCTCTCCCTTTATGCCAACGCGCTGCTGGCATGCCGTGAGGGGGGTAACGATATGCAGCCCGACGAGTTGAAGATAGTGCAGGGGTACATCCCCGGCATGATTGGCCGTATTGCGGAGATGCATGGCAGCTATTATTCGCGGGAGCATAACTTTGGTCGCTTCTTCGAGGCCAAAGTGGCTTCAGGGCTGGCCGAGTTTAGTGAAAGACTGGAGAAGCCCTGTAACCAGATTTGGCTGGCAGTACTCAACGACAAAATTGTCGGCTCGGTGGCGATCGATGGCGAGGATTTGGCTCCGGGTGAAGCCCATCTTCGCTGGTTTATTCTTGATGATGGCTGTCGGGGACACGGCGTGGGTAAAAAACTGCTGAATGAAGCGATGCGGTTCTGCGACAGGGCCGGTTTTTCTGCTGTGCACCTCTGGACATTCAATAAGCTGACCGCCGCCCGGCGTCTGTACGAGTCGTTTGGGTTTACGCTGGTAAAGGAGTGGGAAGGCGAGCAGTGGGGGAGCCTGATTACAGAACAGCAGTTTACCCGGTACAGTGACGCGTAATCGCCACCATAAAAAAGGCTCCTTTCGGAGCCGCTTCGGTATCAGAACACTTTTTTATACGGTCTCACCGTCACTTTTGCATACACACCCGCTGCAACGTACGGGTCTGCGTCAGCCCAGGCCTGAGCGGCTTCCTGGGATTCAAATTCAGCAATAACCGTGGAGCCGGCAAAACCGGCAGCACCCGGATCGTTGCTGTCGACTGCGGGCATGGGGCCAGCGGTCAGTAATCGGCCTTCATCCTGGAGCAGCTGCAAACGTGCCAGATGCGCAGGGCGCACAGACTGGCGTTTTTCGAGCGAATCAGCAACATCTTCAGAGTAAATTACGTAAAACACGGCGAAGCTCCTTAACCGGTAAAAGTGTCAGTTACGTTATGTGAAAGGGCAAACGACTGCAATGTAAAATAAAAACAATGTTAATACCCTGATCTGACTGCGCCTTTTTTGGCCTCTCAGGCGCTAAAGTTGCCCCAGAACAAAGTGTCTTATTGAATATGATTGCTATTTGCATTTAAAATCATGGTTCGGTTTTTTAACGTTGATGAATATGACTTCGATGACCCTTGATTTACCTCGCCGCTTTCCCTGGCCGACGCTGCTTTCTGTCGTGATTCACGGTGCCGTTGTGGCGGGTTTGCTGTATACCTCGGTTCATCAGGTTATTGAAATGCCCGCGCCTGCGCAGCCGATTTCGGTAACGATGGTCTCGCCAGCGGATCTCGAACCGCCGCAGGTTGCCCCTCCACCACCACAGCCGGTGGCTGAACCTGAGCCAGAACCCGAGCCCGTTCCGGAGCCACCGAAGGAAGCGCCGGTGGTGATCCACAAGCCTGAACCGAAGCCAAAACCTAAGCCGAAGCCAAAGCCGTTGAAGAAGGTCGAGGAGCGTCCGAAACGTGAGGAACGTCCGGTTGAACCGCGTACGACCCAGCCGGTGGAGAATGCGGCGCCTTCGCGTCCGGTGATGAATAACACCGCAACCGTGCCTAAGCCGACAATCAGTGCCCCTGCGGGTCCTCGCGCGCTGAGTCGCAACCAGCCTCAGTATCCGGCGCGAGCTCAGGCTTTGCGTATTGAAGGCCGCGTAAGGGTGAAATTTGACGTGACTGCGGATGGCCGAGTGGATAACGTGGAAATCTTGTCCGCTCAGCCTTCTAATATGTTTGAGCGCGAAGTGAAATCTGCAATGCGCAGATGGCGTTATGAGCCAGGCAAGCCGGGCAGCGGATTGATTGTGAATATCGTTTTCCGCCTGAACGGCGGGGCGCAGATGGAATAAAAAAAGCCTCCGAAAGGAGGCTTTTTTTTACTCGTCGATCAGGCCTGCGGAAGTTGACGAGGTTTACCCTCGCTGTCCACGGCGACATAAATAAACAGGGCCTCAGTGGCCTTATAACGCTGCCCAATCGGCTCAGAAGAGACTTTCTTAACCCACACTTCGATGTTAATTGAAATAGAGGTATTGCCGCGTTTGACGCAGCGCGCATAGCAGCAAACCACATCACCTACCGCAACCGGGCGCAGGAAGGTCATGCCGTCCACTCGCACAGTCACCACGCGCCCGTGGGCGATCTCTTTTGCCAGAATTGCGCCGCCCATATCCATCTGCGACATCAGCCAGCCGCCAAAAATATCGCCATTGGCATTGGTGTCAGCGGGCATTGCCAGTGTGCGTAAAACCAGTTCGCCCTGTGGGGCGTTAGTTGTTGTCATTGTTTTAACTCGTAACGGAAGACTTCAGGCGGGATGCTACTATGATTTTACAGCGGAGAGAATAGACCAGAACGCCTGTCGCTGACGTTCTGGTCAGTCATTAATCAGTGCTTGTCGTCCTGCGGCATGTGGCGATAAATGTATACGCCGCTTAACAGCGTGAAGATAAGGGTCAGTGCGGTCAGGCCGAAGACCTTAAAGTTGACCCAGATATTCTGCGGCAGCCAGAAAGCAATATAGATGTTAGCGAGACCGCAGAGAATAAAGAAGACCGCCCACGCGATATTCAGACGGGACCAGACTTCCTGAGGCAGCGTCAGCTCTTTGCCCAGCATGCGTTGGATGAGCGGTTTTTTCATCACCCACTGGCTGATTAATAAAGCGCCCGCAAACAGGGCGTAAATCACGGTCACTTTCCACTTGATAAATTCATCGTTATGGAAGAACAGAGTCAGTCCGCCGAATACGGCGACCAGGACGAAGGTGACCAGCGCCATTTTTTCGACTTTACGATAGCGAACCCAGCTGTAGATCAGAACAACTGCCGTTGCAACGATCAGCGCAGTGGTCGCGGCATAAATATCGTACAGCTTATAAAAAGCAAAAAAGACCACGAGCGGTAAAAAATCAAGAAACTGCTTCATTCTGTGATTCCATCTTCTGAGCGGGGCGGGAGGCTGCGATGCCTCCCGCCTCTGGATTACTGACGAATTAACATATACAGGCGGAACAGATAGACCAGCAGTACCGCTGAAATCAGGTTGCTAAGCGTATTCGCCACTACCGCGCCAACATTTGGCGTTAATACCGCAAAATTCGGTGCAAACAACAGCAGGAGCGTTTTGGCGAGCAGCCAGCCGATCACGGCGTGCGCCACCAGACGCATATTAGCCCATGCCAGTCGGATGCTGCTGCGCATCGCGGTAAAAATACCCATCTTATCCTGCACGACCATCACAGGCGCAAATGAGAGCACGATAGCCAGCAGTACGCCCGGCACCACGACCAGCATTATCCCCATCTGCACCAGCAGGGTAGTCAAAAAGATCAGGATAAACAGCTTAGGTAAGACCGGCGCGCTGGCACCAATCGCCCGTAAGGCGCTGACCCGGTGACCCGCCGATACAAGCTGAATCATCAGCAAAACGCCGCCCGCCAGAACTGCATTACCAATCAGGCCCGAGAAGGTGGACGCGGCAGAGGCGCGCAGCAGGATTTGCTGCTGTTCCGGCGTCATGTTTTGCACCAGCTCAAACAACCCCACGCTACCCGCAAGATGGTCGCCCTGGCTCAGGCTGGCAATCTGTTCTTCACTCGGTGAAAACGCATGACCCAGCACCACCGTGATAAAGGCGCAAAGCAACGCGATCAGTAAAAAGGTTATGAACTGATTGCGGAAAAAGTTTCCCGTGTCACGGTAGACAGACTTCGCCGTGATAGACATGCACTCTCCTTGAGTATTGCAGGTGTTAATTAGCCGGCAATTGTACACCGGATGCACCTGCTGTGGCAGCATCAAGGCTTGTATGGAAAAGCATATCTTTGTAAAGCGGCGGTAATCCCACGCGTGCGCGTGCGCGATTGCAGGCTTCGTTGACCTGGCCATCTTCCCCCGACATGGCAAATTCCCGACACGGGCTGGGCCGATCCTCATAGATGGAACACCGGGTAGAGACCCCGGGCTCACCCTGTAGCGCCACACAGCGAGCCTGCTTTTGGTTCGTGCCGCTCATGCAGCGCAAAAAGGGGGTTAATGGCTCAGTAAGATGAACCGGAACGGTACCGCCGCCATCGCTGGCTTCGGCCCAGTAGAAAGAGACTCGAAAATACGCACAACAGGCTCCGCACGTCATGCACGGGTTAATATCACTCATGGCACACCTGCAAAAGAAGAACGCATCAAATCAATTTGGGAGAGCGATAAATTATCCAGCCGCCAGAGGAAGAGCAAGGGGGGGAAAAGGGAAAATTTTGTAACCGTGAAATGCCAAAAATTGACATGTAAACAACTTATCGCTTTTGAACGCGCCACAAAAAATTAACCCAGATCAATGAATGTTAAGTTACTGGTTTTAATGTGATCTGTGGCAGATCACTTATTACCCTTTTGTGAGTATATTCTCATCCGCGATTAAAACCACAACGATGGAGCGGATATGAAAAAATTAGCGGTGGCAGCCCTTGTATTAAGCAGTCTCTCTGGCGGCGCGTACGCGCATGAAGCAGGCGAATTCTTTATTCGTGCCGGTTCGGCTACGGTTCGCCCAACTGAAGGATCGGATAACGTGCTGGGTATGGGCGGTTTTAACGTCAGTAATAACACCCAGTTAGGTTTAACTTTCACCTATATGGCGACGGATAACGTGGGCGTTGAGCTTCTGGCTGCAACACCGTTCCGTCATCGCGTGGGCCTCGGGCCAACCGGTGATATCGCCACGGTTCACCATTTACCGCCAACGCTGATGGCGCAGTGGTACTTCGGTGACTCAAGCAGCAAGGTGCGTCCTTATATTGGCGCCGGTGTGAACTACACCACCTTCTTTGATGAGAAATTCAACGATACCGGTAAAGAGGCGGGTCTGACGGATCTCAGCCTGAAAGATTCGTGGGGCATGGCGGGGCAGGTCGGTCTGGATTACCTGATTAACCGCGACTGGTTAATTAACGCCTCCGTCTGGTATATGGATATTGATACGGACGTACGCTTCAAGGCGGGCGGTCAGCAGCAAAGTATCAACACGCGACTGGATCCGTGGGTGTTTATGTTCTCCGCGGGTTATCGTTTCTAATCCCCCTTCAAACTGGCCACAGGGTGGCCAGTTTGCTTTGCTCACTTCAAAACGACGGATAAACCGGCCGCTCATCAAGCTTTACGCAGTGCCTCAGGATCGTTTCCCCATCATATAAATAGCTGAAAGCGTCGCTGGACAGGGAATGGAAGAGAATATCGCCGTTGGCAAACGGGATAATTTCGGTATCACCCGCACGTTTATGTCCCGCGCCGGTTTCAAAATGGCCGCGCCATCGTTCCTGGGTATGGTCATAAACGTGCAGAATAATCTCGACAAGTCCTCTTTGCGGACAATCAAGGCGCAGGAAGGTGGAAGAGAAATTCAGGGACAGCGCATGGAAGGGAATCAATAAGGCGAAAACCAGTAAAGCTCGTAAATACATCAAATCGCGAAAACCTCCTTCAAAAGGGAAATGAGATTTTACTTAAGTCAAAAATCGCGTTTTTGCCGTGGATCAAGATGTCTTATAATTCAATACGATAAAGGCCCCTGGTGAGGCCCTTAGCGATCATTTTTGAATTAGATAGCGAATGGTCGGGCCATCCTGCTGGATATCCAGCACCGTATAACCGTGGTTTTTCGCATCCAGCGGTATGTTGTTGATGGACTGCGGGCAGTCGCTCACCACCTCCAGAATTTCCCCTTTCTTTAGCTGCGGTAGCGCTTCAAGCGTAGCCACCGCCGGATATGGACAGGGCTCGCCAACCATATCCAGACGATAATCAGGCACGATTTCTTTCATGCTGCATTCTCCTGCGTTTCTGTTTTAACGCTCGCACGGCGGAAGAAACGTTTCTCCTGTGCGACGACCAGTAAAAAAGCAACCAACAGCAGGGCGTAGGTGACCAGCAGGCCGCCGAGAGGGCCGAAGGTGCTCAGCAGGTTGACCTTGTCCCAACTTGTGGCAAGCGCCGGGGACAAATCGTCCCAGAAGTACGCCAGGACCGTCGAGCCAATCACATTTCCAATACCCACCCACCAGTAGTGCACCTGACCTTCGACGGCACGGTACATCCAGCCGGTTTCACACCCGCCGGCCAGCATGATCCCGAAGCCGAACAGCAGGCCGCCAATGACCGCGTTAGGACCGGCCCACATGATTTTCGGTTCGACGCCCAGTTGAACATAGCTGAAGATGCCGATGGCGCTGACCGCCATCCCGGCGATAATCGCCTTCGCCATCATCGTGCGGCCGGTGATCCACATATCGCGAAACGCGGAGGTGAAGCAGATCTGCGCACGTTCAATGAGCAGACCAAAACCCACGCCGAACAGCATCGCCAGACCGAGTTTGAGCTGGTTCAGAGCTGTACACAGCGCCCATGCCACCATAGCGAAAAAGACCAGCATTCCGAGACGGAAACGGCGGCGTGCCTGAGAGGGCTTCTGGGTTAACGGAGACGCTGCGCTGACTTTTGTCATTTTCACCGGAATGCGGAACAGCGGCAGCAGGGTAAATTTTGCCCCAAAGTAAGAGCCGATGGCCGTGGCGACGGCAAAGAACCAGGCGTGAAGCGAAAACTGAGGAATCCCCGTAAAGAAAGCGGCCAGGTTACAGCCCATCGCCAGACGGGCGCCAAACCCGGCAATGATACCGCCGACAACTGCCTGAAGAATGCGGATCCGGCTTTTGGGCATACGCAACTTAACGTTGTTTGCCCACAGCGCCGCCGCGAAACAGCCGCCGAACATGCCGATGATCATCATCCCGTCGATGCGGGTAAGCGGGGTGCCGTCCAGATGAATGAGTTTAAAGTAACCCCACTCTTCGGCATGCACGCCTGCGAGCTGCAGCAGCTGACCACCCCAGCGGGTGAACTCGCCGGTCACTGCCCAGAACGTACCGGTAATGCCAAAATAACAAGTTGAGAGAATGCCAGCCGCGATAACGGCCGGAACGGGTGACCAGAACTTAACCAGGTAAGCCTGTTTGAAGGATTGCCATGACATGAATAAGCCTCTGAACTCAGAAGGATTAAAGATAAAAAAGAGTCCAGATCATACGCTTACATAACAGTTTGAAAAGCCATTCACACCGAAAATATCGAAAGGATCAATTTTGACGTAATACTTTGTTGAAGGCGGGGAAGAAAGGGTAACCGTCTGGCAGGGGTGCCAGACGGTGGAGGTGTCAGGCTTTACGCGTCGCCGCCTTCATGGCAGTCACAAACGCTTTCAGCTCGGCCAGCATCTGCTCGGGTTTATCCACGTTCTTCTCGATGATCTTCACAATTGCAGAGCCAGAGATGGCACCCGCAGCCTTCGCGTCAATCGCCGCGGTGACCTGATCCGGAGAAGAGATCCCGAACCCCTGCAGCGGCGGCGCGGCATGGTACTCGGCCAGCTTCTCCACCAGATGATGCAGCGGCAGGGCGGCTTTATTCTCGGCACCGGTCACGCCTGCGCGGGAGAGCAGGTAGGTGTAACCGCGCCCGTAAGAGGCTATCTGGCGCAGCAGTGAGTCATCCGCGTTCGGCGGGCAGATGAAAATCGGGGCGACGTTGTGACGCATCGCAGCCTGGCGGAACGGCGCGGACTCCTCGACCGGCACGTCTGCCACCAGAACGGAGTCGACGCCTACGCGTGCGCACTCGGCGTAAAACTCATCAATACCGCGGTTGAACACCAGGTTGGCGTACATCAGCAGGCCAATCGGAATGGTCGGATGCTTCTGGCGAATTGCCGCCAGCATCTCAAAGCACTGGGTTGGCGTCACACCAGAGGCAAACGCGCGCAGAGTCGCATTCTGAATGGTTGGGCCATCTGCCAGCGGGTCAGAGAACGGGATCCCCAGCTCCAGCGCGTCGGCACCGGCCTCAATCAGGGTGTCGATAATCTTTAGCGACTGTTCCGGGCCCGGGTCTCCCAGGGTGACGAAGGGAACGAACGCGCCTTCCTGGCGGGATTTCAGTTCTGCAAATACGTTATCGTAGCGTTCCATCAGATTTCCCCTCGTGCTTTCAGAATATCGTGAACGGTGAAGATATCTTTGTCACCGCGGCCGGAAAGGTTCACCACCAGCAGCTGCTCTTTTTCCGGATTGTCTTTCATCATTTTCAGCGCGTGCGCCAGGGCGTGGGAAGACTCCAGCGCCGGGATGATCCCTTCGCTGCGACACAGCGTTTTAAACGCTTCCAGCGCTTCGTCATCGGTAATGGAGACATAGTCCGCGCGACCCGTACTGTTAAGATAGGCGTGCTGCGGCCCGACGGACGGGAAGTCGAGGCCGGCGGAGATAGAGTAAGACTCTTCAATCTGGCCTTCATCGGTCTGCATCATCGGGGATTTCATGCCGAAGTAGATCCCCACGCGGCCATGCTTCAGCGGCGCGCCGTGTTCACCCGATTCAATGCCGTGACCGGCAGGCTCGACGCCAATCAGACCCACGCTGGTGTCGTCGATAAAGTCTGCGAACATGCCGATGGCGTTTGACCCGCCGCCGACGCAGGCGATCACCGCATCCGGCAGGCGACCCTCTTTTTCAAGGATCTGCGCTTTGGTCTCTTCCCCGATCATGCGCTGAAATTCGCGCACGATGGTCGGGAACGGGTGCGGGCCCGCCGCGGTTCCGAGCATATAGTGCGCGGTTTCATAGCTGCCGGACCAGTCGCGCAGCGCTTCGTTACAGGCATCTTTCAGCGTCGCGGAACCGCTATGCACCGGGATCACTTCCGCACCCATCAGGCGCATACGGAAGACGTTCGGAGACTGACGCTCAACGTCTTTCGCCCCCATATAGATGCGGCATTTCAGGCCGAGCAGGGCGCTGGCGAGCGCCGAGGCCACGCCGTGCTGGCCCGCGCCGGTTTCGGCGATGATTTCGGTTTTGCCCATACGCTTCGCAAGCAGCGCCTGGCCCAGCACCTGGTTAGTTTTATGTGCGCCGCCGTGCAGCAGGTCTTCACGCTTAAGATACAGCGTGGTTTTCGTGCCTTCCGTCAGGTTGCGGCATTTGGTCAGGGCCGTTGGGCGGCCGGCATAGTTTTTCAGCAGGTCGGTAAATTCAGCCTGAAACGCCGGATCCTTTTGCGCGCTGACAAACGCTTCTTCCAGCTGGCGCAGCGCGGGCATCAGGATTTGCGGGACGTACATCCCGCCGAACTCACCAAAATACGGGTTAAGTAATGTCGTCATCTTCTCTTCCTTAATATGCACGCAGAGTTTTAAAAACCGAGGCCAGCTTGCTGGCATCTTTGATACCCGGTTCTGACTCTACGCCTGAATTGAAATCGAGGCCTGCGCAGCCGGTTTTCGCGGCTTCTACGCAGTTGTCCGGGCTTAATCCGCCCGCCAGCAGAACGTTGTCCAGCTTTTCGCCGTTCAGCAGAGACCAGTCAAAACGCTGGCCGCTTCCGCCCTGGCCGTTATCGAGAACGTATTTATCCACGTGGTTCAGGTTACGCGGGGGCAACGTATCGCCAACGCTTTGCGCTTTCCAGATCTGTACCTGCGGCGCCAGCGTGTCGCGCAGGGCATCGACATAGGCCTGATCTTCATCGCCGTGCAGCTGCACCGCGCTCAGGGATAACGCGTCGGCTTTTTCAACCACCTCGGCGATATCCGCATTGCGGAACACGCCAACATAGCTGAGCGGTGCCGCGGCGATGATCTTACGCGCCTGCTCTTCGCTAACCGCGCGAGGAGAGGAATCCACAAAAATCAGCCCGCCATAAATCGCTCCGGCTTCATACGCGGCCTGGGCGTCCTGTTCGCGGGTTAAGCCGCAGACTTTGTTTTCACCCAGCAGCACGCGACGCACTGCCGCATTGAGATCGTCATGTTCCATCATGGCGGAGCCAATCAGGAAACCGTTGGCGAAGTGGCTCAGCTCGCGCACCTGGGCGTAGCTGTTAATGCCGGATTCGCTGATCACCGTGACGCCAGCGCCCAGACGCGGCGCCAGCTGGCGCGTGCGGTTCAGGTCGATTGACAGATCGCGCAGATCGCGGTTGTTAATGCCGACCACTTTGGCTTCCAGCGCAATCGCGCGCTCCAGCTCCTCTTCGTTGCTCACTTCGGTCAGCACGCCCATTTTCAGGCTGTGCGCGACGGCAGAGAGCTGGCGGTACTGCTCGTCGTCAAGCACCGAGAGCATGAGCAGGCAGGCGTCGGCCTGGTAAAAGCGCGCCAGCCAAATCTGATAAGGGTCGATAATAAAGTCTTTGCACAGGATCGGCTGCGGCGCGATGCCGCTGACGATCGGCAGAAAATCGAAGCTGCCCTGAAAATATTTCTCATCCGTCAGCACGGAGATGGCTGAGGCATGATGCTTATAAATACCGGCAATGCGCGCCGGGTCGAAATCGTCACGGATAACGCCTTTGGAAGGGGACGCTTTTTTGCACTCAAGAATAAACGCGGTGCGCGCACCCTGCAGGGCGTCATAGAAACGACGGCTGCTCGGGACGACGTCGTTCTGAAAACTGGCAAGCGGCTGCTGTTGCTTGCGGGCTTCCACCCAGATGGCCTTATCGGCAACGATTTTCGCTAAAACGGTCTGCATTCTTTACCCTCTTGCCGCAAGTGCGGTAACGCGATCGTAAGCTGCACCGGAGCGCAGTACATCCAGAACTTTTTGAACGTTGGCCTTCAGGTCTTCCTCACCGTGCAAACGCATCAGCATGGCAACGTTGGCGGCAACGGCGGCCTCATGGGCGACCTCTCCCTTACCTTGTAATAAGCGCGTCAGAATGTCACGGTTTTCTTCCGGGGTACCGCCTGCCAGCGCTTCCTGGTGATACGGAGTTAAACCAAAGTCAGCGGCTTCGAGCTGGTAGCTCAGGATTTCACCGTCGCGCAGTTCGGCCACCAGCGTCGGCGCATGCAGTGACACTTCGTCCATTCCGCCGCTGTGCACTACGGCGGCACGCTGGTAACCCAGCACGCGCAGCGTCTCGGCAATCGGCAGGACCAGCTCCGGGCTGTAGACACCGATCAGCGCCAGCGGCGGGTGCGCCGGGTTGATCAGCGGGCCGAGCACGTTAAACAGCGTGCGGGTTTTAAGCTGCTGACGAACCGGCATCGCATGGCGGAAACCGGTGTGATACTTCGGCGCAAACAGGAAGCAGACGCCCAGGTCATCCAGCGCTTCACGGGAACGTTCGGCGTTCATATCGAGATTAATGCCGAATGCGGCGAGCAGATCGGAAGAACCTGACCGGCTGGACACGCTGCGGTTACCGTGTTTTGCGACCTTTAAACCACACGCTGCCGCTACGAAGGCGCTGGCGGTGGAGATATTGATGCTGTTACTGCCGTCTCCCCCGGTGCCGACGATATCGGCAAACTGATAGTCCGGGCGCGGGAACGGGGCGGCATTTTCCAGCAGAGCCGTGGCGGCACCGGCGATCTCCTGCGGGCTTTCGCCGCGGACCTTCATGCTCACCAGCGCGGCCGCCAGCTGCTCAGGCTTCAGCTCGCCGCGAACCACGGCGGAGAAGAGCTGGTGGCTCTCCTGCTGGCTCAGGGTCTGCGCCTGATAGAGTTTTTCCAGAATCGGCTGCAGGGTGTTGGTCTGCTCCAGCTTCTGCAACGCCCAGTCGAGCGTCTGCTCCAGCAGGCGGGCACCGTGAGAGGTCAGGATGGATTCCGGATGGAACTGCATCCCGCAGACGCGATCCGCGTCGTGACGCACCGCCATCACCATCCCTTCAAACGAGGCGTTGATGGTCAGCCCGGCGGGAATGTTGCTGCCGACCAGCGAGTGGTAGCGCGCGACCGGGAGCGGATTCGGCAGCCCGGCAAACATTGCCTGGCCGTCATGTTCAATGCTGGACGCTTTACCGTGCAGGATCTCTCCCGCCTGGCCAACGTAGCCGCCGTAGGCTTCCACAATCGCCTGATGGCCGAGGCAGATGCCGATAATCGGCAGCTTGCCGCGCATACGGGTCAGCAGCTCCGGCATACAGCCCGCTTCGCTCGGTGCGCCAGGCCCAGGAGAGAGCATCAGCACCGGGTTTTGCATGGTTGCCAGACGGTCAATCAGGGTCTGGGCCGGCACGTGGTTGCGATAGATAACGACGTTATGTCCATTCGCACGCAGCTGATCTGCCAGGTTATAGGTAAAGGAGTCGATATTATCGAGCAGCAGAATGTCAGCCATCAGAAAATCTCCTGTGCATGGTGTGCGGTAGCAATGGCGCGAAGGACCGCTCGGGCTTTACTGCGCGTTTCGTCAGCTTCAGACTGCGGAACGGAATCAAGAACAATCCCGGCTCCCGCCTGGACGGTGGCAATGCCGTCTTCGACATAGGCGGAACGAATTACTATGCAGGTATCAAGATCGCCGTGGGCGGTGAAGTAACCCACCGCGCCGCCGTAGCTGCCGCGACGACGCCCTTCGGCGGCGGCAATCAGCTGCATGGCGCGCACTTTCGGCGCGCCGCTCAGGGTGCCCATATTCATGCAGGCACGGTAGGCGTGCAGCACGTCGAGGTCGTGGCGCAGCTCACCGACCACGCGAGAGACCAGGTGCATCACGAACGAATAACGGTCAACTTTGGTCAGATCCGCCACGTAGCGGCTGCCCGGGGTGCAAATGCGTGCCAGGTCGTTACGCGCCAGGTCAACCAGCATAAGATGCTCGGAGAGCTCTTTGTGGTCGGTGCGCATTTCCAGCTCGATGCGGCTGTCGAGATCGCGATCCAGCGAGCCATCGGCGCGTCGTCCGCGCGGACGGGTTCCGGCGATCGGGTAAATTTCAATCTGGCGGCTGGTGGCGTCGTACTTCAGCGAGCTTTCCGGCGAGGCGCCGAAAAGCGTGAATTCGTTGTCCTGCATAAAGAACATGTACGGGCTCGGGTTGCTCTTTTTCAGCACGTCGTAGGCTGCCAGCGGAGACGGGCAGGGCAGCGAGAAGCGACGGGACGGTACAACCTGGAAAATTTCCCCGGCGCGAATCGCTTTTTGCATCTGGCGAACCACGGCGCCGTACTGATCGTCGGTCTGGTTCACATCGCAGGTCATTTTTTCCACTCGCTGCACCGGAAGCGCAGGCGGCGCTTCCGTCATCTGCTGCTGAAGCTGCGCGATGCGATGCTCAAGACGGTTTTTCTCAGCGGTCGAAGGCGTGAACAGGCTGGCCTGAATGCGGGTGTATTGTTTCTGATGGTCGATCACCAGCAGGGTTTCGGCCAGATAGAAACAATAGTCCGGGCAGCGATTGCCCTGCTCGGTTTCCGGTAAATCTTCAAAGCCAGCGACCAGATCGTAGGCAAACAGCCCACCAAAGAACATCGCTTCACGCTCATCGTGCGGAACGGTGACCAGGTTCTGCAGCAGGCGGAAGGCATCAAAGACGGACAGGGAGCAGAGGCGCGCGTCTTCATCCAGCAGTTGGCTAACCGGCGGGAAATGCAGAATGCGCATTTCTGGATGACGTTCGTTTTCAATGCCTGAAGGCAGGGCGGCATCCAGCAGCGGCAGCAGCGAGGCGCCATTGTCTGATAAAGCCTTAATTGTGACGGTGTCACCTAGAGCGGTAATGCGCAACGCGCTGTCGACCAGCAGCAGGCTCTTGAGATCGTCCTTGCTGTCGATGTCCGCAGATTCCAGCAGCAGCGTCGCCGGACGTGCACCGCATACCTGATGAAACAGCGCGGTCGGGTTGTGGCGGTAGGCCGCCTCGCAGGTCAGCAGTTCGAGATGAGGTTTGGCTGTTTGCATTATATTGTTCTCATTTTCTGTTCAAAAAAAAGCCCGCTTGGAAGCGGGCTGGGTATCTGTTTGCATTTCGCAGACGCGTGACACTGCCCGAAGATCAGGAAGTACGCCACCAACCGTGCAGAGTGAAATGTGCTGTCATTTTCAGATACCTTTCTCGTGTGAACTTGCGTACTAGTTAACTAGTTCGATGGCGTGTTGTCAACCCTTGATTTCAGAATTTCGATATAAGTCGGTATCATGATGGTTTCGGATGTCTCCAACCTGTTATGGGAAGTGCTTTGAGCGATACCACCTACGCTATTATTTATGATTTACACAGCCATACTCAGGCCTCTGATGGCCTGCTGACACCCGAAGCCCTGGTTCATCGTGCCGTTGAAATGCGCGTTGGTACGCTGGCGATAACCGATCACGATACGACGGATGCAATACCGGCGGCGCGCGCCGAGATCGCCCGCAGCGGGCTGGCGCTTAATCTGGTGTCCGGTGTCGAAATTTCGACCGTCTGGGAAAACCATGAGATTCATATCGTTGGCCTGAACATCGATATAGACCATCCGGCACTTACTGCCTTTTTGCAAGAACAAAAAACGCGACGCAACCAGCGCGCAGAGATGATCGGCGAGCGTCTGGAAAAGGCGCATATTCCGGGCGCGCTGGAAGGTGCCCAAAAGCTGGCGAACGGCGGGGCGGTCACGCGCGGTCATTTCGCCCGTTTTCTGGTAGAGGCGGGTAAAGCCGCGACGATGGCGGACGTCTTTAAAAAATATCTGGCGCGCGGGAAAACCGGATACGTTCCGCCACAGTGGTGTACAATAAAACAAGCTATTGATGTGATTCATCATTCTGGCGGTAAGGCCGTGCTGGCCCATCCGGGCCGGTATAATCTTTCTGCTAAATGGCTGAAAAGGCTGCTGGCGCACTTTGCCGAATGCGGTGGCGAGGCGATGGAAGTCGCCCAGTGTCAGCAGGCGCCCAACGAGCGCGCCCAGCTCGCGACCTATGCCCGCCAGTTCGGCCTGTTTGGGTCACAGGGGTCTGATTTCCATCAGCCCTGCGCGTGGATCGAACTGGGGCGCAAGCTCTGGCTGCCCGCTGGCGTTGAGCCGGTCTGGCAGCTCTGGGAACAGCCGCAGCAAATTGAAGAGAGGGAAGTATGAGTCAGTTTTTCTATATCCATCCGGATAACCCGCAGCCACGTCTGATTAACCAGGCGGTGGAGATCGTCCGCAAAGGCGGCGTGATTGTCTACCCGACCGATTCAGGCTACGCGCTGGGCTGCAAAATTGAAGACAAAGGGGCAATGGAGCGTATTTGCCGTATTCGCCAGCTGCCGGACGGGCATAACTTTACCCTGATGTGCCGCGATCTCTCTGAGCTGTCCACCTATGCTTATGTGGATAACGTGGCGTTTCGCCTGATTAAGAACAATACGCCGGGTAACTACACCTTCATCCTGAAAGGGACGAAAGAGGTGCCGCGCCGCCTGCTGCAGGAAAAGCGCAAGACTATCGGTATGCGCGTGCCGTCGAACCCGATAGCGCAGGCGCTGCTGGAAACCCTCGGCGAACCGATGCTTTCTACCTCGCTGATGCTGCCCGGCAGCGAGTTTACCGAGTCCGATCCGGAAGAGATCAAAGATCGTCTGGAAAAGGTGGTCGAGCTAATTATTCACGGCGGCTATCTCGGCCAGCAGCCCACTACCGTGGTCGACTTAACCGAAGATGCGCCGGAAGTGATTCGAGAAGGCGTGGGTGACGTAAAGCCTTTCTTGTAATGGTATAAGCAGATATACTACGCGGCCATCAAAGCAGGGCTCAGCCCTCTTTTGACCTGATTCGACGCCTGTGAAGGCGACACCTGAGGAAGCTCAATGAGCGAGAAGTTACAGAAAGTGCTGGCGCGTGCCGGCCACGGTTCACGCCGTGAAATCGAAGCCATTATTGAAGCGGGCCGCGTGAGTGTGGACGGTAAAATCGCCACGCTGGGTGACCGCGTAGAAATCGTACCGGGGCTGAAGATCCGTATCGACGGTCATCTTATCTCCGTGAAAGAGTCTGCCGAACAAATCTGCCGCGTGCTGGCTTACTACAAGCCGGAAGGCGAGCTGTGCACCCGCAACGACCCGGAAGGTCGCCCGACGGTGTTTGACCGTCTGCCTAAACTGCGCGGCGCTCGCTGGATTGCCGTTGGTCGTCTGGACGTAAACACCTGCGGCCTGCTGCTGTTTACCACCGATGGTGAACTGGCGAACCGTCTGATGCACCCAAGCCGTGAAGTGGAACGTGAATACGCGGTGCGCGTGTTTGGCCAGGTTGACGAGAATAAACTGCGCGACCTGTCGCGTGGCGTTCAGCTGGAAGACGGTCCTGCGGCGTTCAAAACCATCAAGTTCACCGGTGGAGAAGGTATCAACCAGTGGTACAACGTGACCCTGACCGAAGGCCGCAACCGCGAGGTGCGTCGTCTCTGGGAAGCGGTGGGCGTACAGGTTAGCCGCCTGATCCGCGTCCGCTACGGCGACATCCTGCTGCCGAAAGGGCTGCCGCGCGGTGGTTATACCGAACTGGATCTGACCCAAACCAACTACCTTCGCGAGCTGGTTGGCCTGACGCCGGAAACCACCTCTAAAGTGGCGGTGGAAAAAGACCGTCGTCGCATGAAGGCGAATCAGATCCGTCGCGCGGTGAAGCGCCACAGCCAGGTGAGCAGCAGCCGCCGCTCCGGCAGCCGTAATAACAACGGTTAATGTAAAAGCCCGGTGAATTCACCGGGCTTTTTTCTTTAGTAATCAATCCCTATTTGCGCTTTGACTCCCGCATCAAACGCATGTTTAACCGGACGCAGCTCGCTGACGGTATCTGCCAGCTCCAGAATATCCCGATGGCACCCGCGGCCCGTGATGATAACCGTCTGATGGGCGGGACGGTCTTTCAGGGCATTAAGCACGTCTTCCAGCGGCAAATAGTCGTAGGCGACCATATACGTGATCTCATCCAGCAGAACCATATTGAGTGAAGGATCGGCCAGCATTCTTTTAGCGTGCTCCCAGACGGCCAGACAGGCTGCGGTATCGGTTTCGCGGTTCTGGGTGTCCCACGTAAATCCGGTCGCCATCACCTGGAACTCAACGCCGTGGGGCTCAAGCAGATTACGCTCGCCATTAGGCCACTCACCTTTAATAAACTGGATAACGCCGACCTTCTGCCCGTGGCCGACCGCGCGGGTAGCGGTGCCAAACGCGGCGGTGGTTTTGCCTTTGCCGTTGCCGGTAAAGACGATGACGATCCCGCGCTCGTCCTGTGCTGTCGCGACGCGCGCATCGACCTGTTCTTTCAGACGCTGCTGGCGCTGCTGATGGCGTTCTTCACTCATTGCGAAATTCCTGGTTTACGGCCCGGCTGGGCGTCGAAGGTCATCCCGGTTTTGCGGCGGCTGTCGTCGCCCATCAGCCAGAGATAGAGCGGCATAATGTCTGCCGGGGTTTTCAGCTTCTGCGGATCTTCGCTCGGGAACGCGCTGGCGCGCATTTTGGTGCGCGTACCGCCCGGGTTAATGCAGTTTACGCGCAGATGGCGGCTTTGATACTCCTCCGCCAGTACCTGCATCATGCCTTCGGTCGCGAATTTTGATACAGCATAGGCACCCCAGTTTGCGCGTCCTTCACGACCAACGCTGGAAGAGGTAAAGACCAGAGACCCTGACTCGGATTTGAGTAATAAAGGAAGCAATGCCTGTGTGAGGAAAAACGTGCCGTTAACGTTGACCTGCATCACCTGCTGCCAGATATCAGGGTCCTGTTCATCCATTGGACGCACTTCGCCTAACAAACCGGCGTTATGCAGCACGCCGTCGAGTCTCGGATAGTGAGCGCTAATGCGCTGGGCTAATTCCTGGCACACTGCGGGCGTGCAGGTCAGTAAATCGAGGGTATACCACGGGGCTGGCGTGCCAGATACTGACTCAATCTCCTGAGCGACGCTTTTCAGTTTTTCTTCGTTGCGCCCAATCAGAATGACGTTCGCGCCATATTCGGCGTATGTCAGGGCCGCCTCGCGGCCAATCCCGTCGCTCGCACCGGTAACAAGAATGATCCGGTTTTGCAGCAGATTTTTTTGCGGTTGATAATGCACGGTGACTCCTCAGGCGACCGGTAACGCAATGGCGCCTTTATGATGACTTTTCGGCTTTATGCCCGAATTCGCCTGATAATTCAATCAGTCTACAGGACGCATTACTGTAAAATTAACAATTTGCAAATATTTAAACTCCAGTTCGGGGATTCCTGAAGGCGGCTCGCAGAGGTAATGTCACGAGCGAGACGCATGGGCAGGGCTGTTGTACACTGCCGTGAAAGATTCGTGGTTAAATCAAGGTGGAACGCGTGGAATTACTTTCTCAATATGGGTTGTTTTTGGCCAAAATCGCGACGGTGGTGGTTGCCATTGCGGTAGTTGCCGTTCTGATTGTCAACCTGACGCAGCGCAAGCGTCAGCGTGGGGAGTTACGCATCACCCGCCTGAGCGAGCAGTATAAAGAGATGCAGGATGATATGTCTCTGGCGCTGCTTGATAGTCATCAACAGAAACTCTGGCTGAAAGCGCAGAAGAAAAAGCATAAACAGGAAGCTAAAGCGGCAAAAGCAAAAGCAAAACTCAATGCGCCGCAGGATAAGGCCACGCCACGGGTCTATGTGCTCGATTTTAAAGGCAGTATGGATGCGCATGAGGTTTCTTCTCTGCGGGAGGAGGTGACCGCCGTTCTGGCCGTGGCGACACCGCAGGATCAAGTTGTCGTGCGTCTTGAAAGCCCGGGCGGGGTGGTTCACGGTTACGGACTGGCCGCCTCACAGCTGCAGCGCCTGCGTGAAAAACAGATCCCGCTGACCGTGGCCGTGGATAAAGTGGCAGCGAGCGGTGGCTACATGATGGCCTGCGTGGCGGACAAAATTGTTGCCGCGCCGTTCTCCATTATCGGCTCGATCGGCGTGGTTGCGCAGATCCCGAACTTTAACCGCTTCCTGAAAAATAAAGAGATTGATATTGAACTTCACACCGCGGGTCAGTACAAACGCACCCTGACGCTGCTGGGGGAAAACACGGAGGAAGGGCGCCAAAAATTCCGTGAGGATCTCAACGAAACGCATCATCTCTTTAAAGATTTTGTGCACCGTATGCGCCCGACGCTGGACATTGAGCAGGTTGCGACGGGCGAGCACTGGTATGGCGTTCAGGCGCAGGAGAAAGGGCTGGTGGATGAAGTCGGAACCAGCGACGATCTTCTGCTCAACCTGATGGAAGGCCGGGAACTGGTGGGGGTACGCTTTACCCAGCGCAAGCGACTCCTTGACCGCTTTACCAACAGTGCGGCAGAAAGTGCTGACCGCCTGCTGCTGCGCTGGCTACAGCGCGGACAAAAACCCCTGTTGTAAACAAAAACGCGAGGCAGATGCCTCGCGTTTTGCATTAATCGACCAGGTGATATTTCTCTGAAAGCGTATGCGCCAGATATTTAAACATGTTAAACACGGCGGTGCTTTTCGGGGTCGGCAACCCCTGTTCGTCAAGGAAGTATTCGCCGCTGAAAACCAGCACCCCATTACGCTGTTCTACGCCGGTGGCTTCAATACCCGCCAGCGTATCTTCATGGTCACGGATAAGCTTGTTTGCTTCGATAAGCAGAGAGGCTCGGTCAATAGGTTGGGTCGTATTCTGCATAATCCACTCCTTAAACAGTGACAATAGTCTACGCCGGGGGTGCTTTGGGGGCAAATTTTCCCTGTAATGTGAGGGGATAAGCTGCAGGGGCCTGGCTGGCGGGATTTGCTTTTGCATGCTAATAAAGTTGCGTAACGAATTTTATCAGGTAGAGTGTGCGCTTTCGTCATTCTGGCAACAGAATTGCTTGACATTCAACCGGGAATTCGTCACGAATTACACGAGATGTGAGAAAAATACCCGAGAACTCAATCACCTGGGCGTCTTTTCTTTAACGCCCGGTAAGACAAAGGGGTTGATATCTCCTGACGCAGTCGCAATATCATTGGCTCGTCGTCAGCGGAAGGGAAATCAACGTGCGGCGTATTCCTGGAAGAATTAAATTAGGTAAAGGTGAATATGGGTAAAGCTCTCGTCATCGTTGAGTCCCCGGCAAAAGCCAAAACGATCAATAAGTATCTGGGTAATGACTACGTGGTTAAGTCCAGCGTTGGTCATATCCGCGATTTGCCGACCAGTGGCTCAGCCAGCAAAAAGAGCGCAGACTCTACCTCCACTAAAGGGGCTAAAAAGCCTAAAAAGGATGAACGTAGCGCGCTTGTCAACCGCATGGGTGTTAACCCATGGCATAACTGGGATGCACAATATGAAGTGCTTCCAGGGAAAGAAAAAGTCGTTAACGAGCTGAAGCAGCTTGCTGAAAAAGCAGACCACATCTATCTCGCAACCGACCTTGACCGCGAAGGGGAAGCCATTGCGTGGCACCTGCGGGAAGTGATTGGTGGTGATGACAAACGCTACAGCCGTGTAGTGTTTAACGAAATTACGAAGAATGCGATTCGTCAGGCGTTTGAGAAGCCGGGCGAACTGAATATCGACCGTGTAAACGCCCAGCAGGCACGTCGCTTTATGGACCGCGTTGTGGGCTACATGGTTTCTCCACTGCTGTGGAAGAAGATTGCCCGTGGCCTGTCCGCAGGGCGTGTGCAATCCGTCGCAGTGCGTCTGGTCGTTGAGCGTGAGCGCGAGATTAAAGCCTTCGTCCCGGAAGAGTTCTGGGAAGTTGACGCCAATGTGACCACGCCGGGCGGTGACGCTCTGCCGCTGCAGGTCAGCCATCAGAACGATAAGCCTTTCCGTCCAGAAAACCGCGACCAGACCATGGCCGCCGTGGCGCTGCTTGAAAAGGCACGCTATCAGGTGCTGGAACGCGAAGACAAACCGACCAGCAGTAAGCCTGGTGCGCCTTTTATCACCTCCACCCTGCAACAGGCTGCAAGTACGCGTCTGGGTTATGGCGTGAAGAAGACCATGATGATGGCCCAGCGTCTGTATGAAGCGGGCTATATCACCTACATGCGTACCGACTCAACCAACCTGAGCCAGGACGCGGTCAACATGGTGCGCGGCTACATCAGCGACAACTTCGGTAAGAAATACCTGCCGGAAAGCGCTAACCAGTTTGCCAGCAAAGAGAACTCTCAGGAAGCGCACGAAGCGATTCGTCCTTCTGATGTCTCTGTCCTGGCTGAATCGCTGAAGGATATGGAAGCCGACGCGCAGAAGCTGTATCAGCTGATCTGGCGCCAGTTCGTGGCGTGCCAGATGACGCCAGCGCAGTACGACTCCACCACGCTGACCGTTGGCGCGGGTGAGTTCCGTCTTAAAGCTCGCGGTCGTATCCTGCGTTTTGACGGCTGGACGAAAGTGATGCCTGCGCTGCGTAAAGGCGATGAAGACCGAACGCTGCCGGCAGTGAACAAAGGGGATGAACTCTCGCTGGTTGACCTCGTGCCTGCCCAGCACTTCACCAAGCCGCCTGCGCGCTTCAGTGAAGCGTCCCTGGTGAAAGAGCTGGAAAAACGCGGTATTGGTCGACCGTCGACCTACGCGTCCATCATCTCGACGATTCAGGACCGTGGCTACGTGCGCGTTGAAAACCGCCGTTTCTATGCGGAAAAAATGGGCGAGATCGTCACCGACCGTCTGGAAGCAAACTTCCGCGAGTTGATGAACTACGATTTCACCGCGCAAATGGAAGACAGCCTCGACCAGGTTGCCAGCCATCAGGCGGAATGGAAAAAGGTACTCGACAGCTTCTTCAGCGACTTTACCGACCAGCTTGAAAAAGCGGAGAAAGATCCTGAAGAGGGCGGCATGCTGCCTAACCAGATGGTTCTGACCAGCATCGACTGTCCAACCTGCGGCCGCAAGATGGGGATCCGCACCGCAACCACGGGCGTCTTCCTTGGCTGCTCCGGCTACGCGCTGTCGCCAAAAGAGCGCTGCAAAACCACCATCAACCTGGTGCCTGAGAACGAAGTTCTCAACGTGCTGGAAGGTGACGATGCGGAAACGAATGCTCTGCGTGCCAAACGCCGCTGCAAGAAATGCGGCACGGCAATGGACAGCTACCTGATCGATCCCAAACGCAAGCTGCACGTTTGCGGTAATAACCCAACGTGTGACGGATACGAGATCGAAGAGGGCGAGTTCCGCATTAAGGGCTATGACGGCCCGATTGTGGAATGCGAGAAGTGCGGTTCTGAAATGCACCTGAAAATGGGGCGTTTCGGTAAGTACATGGCGTGTACTAACGACGAGTGTAAAAACACGCGCAAAATTCTGCGTAACGGCGAAGTGGCTCCGCCGAAGGAAGATCCGGTTCCGCTGCCAGAGCTGCCGTGCGAGAAATCCGACGCGTACTTCGTGCTGCGTGACGGCGCTGCGGGTGTCTTCCTCGCCGCCAACACCTTCCCGAAATCGCGTGAAACGCGCGCGCCGCTGGTGGAAGAGCTGCATCGCTTCCGCGATCGTCTGCCTGAGAAACTGCGTTATCTGGCCGATGCGCCACAGCAGGATCCGGAAGGCAACAAAACCGTGGTGCGCTTTAGCCGTAAAACAAAGCAGCAGTATGTTGCGGCAGAGAAAGAGGGTAAAGCGACCGGATGGTCAGCCTTCTTTGTCGATGGCAAATGGGTTGAAGGCAAGAAATAATCTTCCCTTACCGTAACTTACCTGTAAAAGGGCCGGATTTCCGGCCCTTTTTTATTGCCTTGTTATTATTTTTTGTTCCGTACTATACAGTCAGGCTATAAATGATATAGTGGTTATAGTTAACCTGTTTCTTATTATTAAATCGTCTTAAGCGATTGACCGCATGCGCTAAATCGGATGGTCTGGCATGAAATTACAGCAGCTTCGTTATATCGTTGAGGTGGTGAATCATAACCTTAACGTCTCTTCTACCGCCGAGGGGTTATATACCTCGCAACCGGGCATCAGCAAACAAGTTCGTATGCTGGAGGATGAGTTAGGCATTCAGATCTTCGCCCGCAGCGGTAAGCATCTTACCCAAGTGACGCCTGCGGGGCAGGAAATCATCCGCATTGCGCGGGAAGTCCTCTCTAAAGTCGATGCGATCAAGTCTGTGGCCGGGGAGCATACCTGGCCGGATAAAGGCTCGCTGTATATTGCCACGACGCATACTCAGGCGCGCTATGCGTTACCTGGTGTCATCAAAGGCTTTATAGAGCGTTATCCTCGCGTTTCTTTGCATATGCACCAGGGGTCGCCAACGCAAATCGCTGAAGCCGTTTCCAAGGGGAATGCAGACTTCGCCATCGCCACCGAAGCGCTTCACCTCTATGACGATCTGGTGATGCTCCCGTGCTACCACTGGAACCGTTCTATCGTGGTGACCCCCGATCACCCCCTGGCAGGTAAAGGGTCCGTCACTATCGAAGAGCTGGCCCAATATCCTCTGGTGACGTATACGTTTGGCTTTACCGGACGCTCCGAGCTTGATACGGCCTTTAATCGGGCAGGGTTAACGCCACGCATTGTCTTTACCGCGACGGATGCCGACGTGATTAAGACCTATGTGCGGCTTGGTCTGGGGGTGGGTGTTATTGCCAGCATGGCGGTGGACCCGGTGTCAGACCCTGATCTGGTGCGTCTTGATGCGCACGATGTTTTCAGTCATAGCACCACTAAGATTGGCTTCCGTCGCAGCACCTTCCTGCGCAGCTATATGTATGATTTTATTCAGCGCTTTGCCCCTCATTTAACGCGTGACGTTGTTGATACCGCCGTTGCATTACGCTCAAATGAAGATATTGAAGAGATGTTTAAAGATATCAAACTCCCCGAAAAATAATCACACCCGGTATCTTTCCCTAAGGGAAAGATACCGAAATAACGCCTCAAAGCTAAATTAGAATTATCATCATCTGCGTATCCCCTGTCATATAATGTCATTATCCATTTAATCAGTAGGGTTATAATGTCGTGAATTGACGACAAAAGTAGAAACTAATTAACGCCTTCGCAAATTTTCTTTTCAATTATTAATTTCTGGTCAAAAGAATGAATATTTCATACCTTCCGGTGCGTAAATTCACTGGCTTTTCGGCTAAAGTTTCTTTAGGATTTATCTCAACAGATGATTAATTGTACCAATTGTTTGGTCCTAAATGATAAGCGATGTCGATTGTATGAGGTTAGCAATGCCTTCAGGAAGTGAAGAACCGCAAAGGGATCCTGCGCTCAAGCGTAAAGCCTGGCTGGCGGTCTTTCTCGTCTCTACCCTGTTTTGGGTGGTGGTTGCTCTCCTGGCCTGGAAATATTGGGGTTGAATATGGCAGTGACGGTACGTACAGAAACGGTAAAACAGATGTGTCAGCATCGTGACAACGGCCACAGAGGGCGTAAAGCACCTGCGACTGTTGTACCCGCGTCCTGGAAACTGACGCCGCAGCAGCAGGCGTTTATTGATGTGTTCGCAGAAGACGAACCCAAAAAACAATAATTTAGTTTATTGCGTAATGATGCAAATAGTCTGAATATCGACTCTGCACTTTTGTACTCTTTAATAAATACACATCAGCAATATAGCACTGAGGACAAACCTCGGAACTTTTTATAAATAATGCCTGGTGTCCCTATGATGAATAACATGACGTCTCACAAATACTGGTCATGGATCGGCGTTTTTACCGTGTCGGGCTTTGTTGAATAAATCGAACTTTTGCTGAGTTGAAGGATCAGATCACGTATCTTCCCGACAACGCAGACCGTTCCGTGGCAAAGCAAAAGTTCAAAATCACCAACTGGCCCACCTACAATAAA